>DASYWW010000065.1 GCA_035935655.1 Candidatus Bathyarchaeia archaeon | reverse complement strand
CTTCACGGATTTCCGACTCCTTTGGGCTCCTGATAACGAACTCGAGCCCCATCGTGGCGTGGTGCTGCTGCCAGGCCTTCAGCTCTTCCTGGCTCTTTGGCCCGGTGCCCGGCCACATTATCCTGTAGAGAGAGACCTGTCTCCTTTCGGTGATATGGCCGTAGTGATTGTAGACCTGCTGGTAGGGTATCTTCAGCTCCCGAGAGATTTTGCCCAGCGATTTGGTGGCGTCCACCTGCAGCCTGTCGAGTATGCGAAGGTCTTCGTAGTCATACTCAACCGGCCCACTTGGATCAAGACGGGAGCCTACTTTTTTCTTCTCGTTGACAATCGCCGACCAATCGAAGTCCCACCGGCCAGCGCTGAAATCGAAATACTTCGCCTTCATCGGCGACACCCGCATCCAGTCTAGGTGGTCAACCTCCAGGAGGCGGAAGATGCCAACCTCCTGCAAATCTGAGAGAAGCCGGGCATACCGCCGCTCGAACCCTGACGGCACAGTCAGCTGGATGACATAGTATCCGCTTGGAAAGGTCCGGAAATAATTGGTCAGGTAGCAAAGGTTGTTCATCGAGACGAGGATCCCTTTCGCGTGAGGAAGGTACTCGTCGTCGAAGTCTATGACGGCGTGTATCCTCTTGAATCCGAGCCCCTCGTAATTCGGAACTGCCTGGTACACGACTCCGTTTCGGCCGAGTATGTTGTGCTTGAACCAGTACCTGACCGTCTCCGGGCTCTCCCCGAGCTTCCTTGCAATCTCGGTGATCCTCGGGCCGCGTTCCTGCAGCAGTGTGGCCAGTCTGGCCTGCTTTGACTTCAGGTCGGGCTTCATGCGGGGGCCCCATAATGTTCCATGGAATTCATACTTGCGAGCCTGTGGAATATTTAAAAGTGCAAAGCGGGAATTGGTGGTATTACCGAATGCTAATCCATTGAGTAGTAATTTCCCATCTGGAATAATAGACGGTCAATCTGTATCGGCGCGGGGGAGCAGATGGTTCTAGAGCCGAACGCCAGAACCGAACGTCCAGCCCCGCCTCCGCCAAGCTCGCAGGACACCAATTCCAAAATTGCCGCACTTGTCAAACTGATTACAAAAGAGGGTCCACAAATCACCCAGATAGCAAGAGAACTCGGGGTCCACAAGGAGACTGCGAGGTACTGGTACAAGGAACGATTGTTGAAGAAGGGCTACACCTCTCAAGCAATCCCCAATCACGAAAAGTTGGGCCTCAGAAGAATCGTCGTATTGGCAGAATTCTCAGATCAGTTCAGGCCCTACGCAGATTCAATACTAATGGCAATGAGCGAATTGAGTTATTTGAGCAGCTTCATGAAGGCTCTCCCAGATGATTTGTATTCGATTCAGGCTAACGTGCCGAAGGAAAACACAAACGACTGGATCGGATTCATGCACGGACTGAAAAAGCGGGGCCTATTCAATTCGATTCAGGTAGCTCCCTTCGAATGGGTCAGGGTGGTCCCAATGAGATCTGAAATGTACGACTTCGAAAACGACTCCTGGCAATATGATTGGATGTCAAAACCGAAGGTCGACCCTGGTTCTTCCAGCTATACCCCTTCCGCAAAAAGCAAGTTCGACCTCACCGACCTCAGAATCATAGAACAACTCCAGATAGATCCGGGCGCTTCTCTGTTAGAAATGTCAGAGAAACTTCAGGTGAACTACAAGACTTTGAATTGGCATCACCGCGTGCACATATTGGGGAACAACATGCTGAAGGGATATTCAATTAACTGGGCAGGAACACGTTACGACCCCAACGTAGGGAAGGCACTTCACAGGAGGCACAGATACATGTGGGTTGAGCTCCTTGTCAACGGTGTGACTGAAACCGAAAGAATGGAACTGATGGCGAATGTTAGCCGACTGCCGTTCGTCTGGCTCGAAGCTGGAGGGCAAAACTACTTCGCCCAAATCGCTTTCCCGATGGAAACGATGACGGAGGCTCTCGGATTCATCAAGGAAACCGTTTCGTCCATCAGGCATAAGGCCTCCTGGCACTTCATGGACCAAGCGAACGCGCTGCGGTTTTCGATTGCGCCGGGGCTATACGATCAAGAAGCCAAGAAATGGAAGTTTGACCAAATGGAATTGTTAAGCAAGTTCGACAGACTCGTCCTAGAGATAAAGGGGATGACAAGCTAAGGTCGGAAAAATACCGACCTAGCTTGCCTTTAGGTTCCGCCAGCCCCGCCGATAATTGTCAGCGGGTTGATGTGCACCCCTAGCGATGCGAACACTAAGCTCGCTCCGCTCAAGGCGACCATCCCGAATCGGACTTTCTCATCCAAGGTCATGATACCTGCAGTACCGAACGGCGAGCAAATAAGGTTAAGCAACTGCCCAATTGGGCTCCTCCTAATCCATGCGAATTCTAATGGCGAAAGCGCTAGTTCTGTTGGTCACCTGAGTCCTAGCGAGACAAGTCTGCGAACCATGGCAATTCCGTTCTCTATCGATATCTGACAACTAGACTCAGACTTCAAGGTCATGCTTGGTACCTATGCGATTTCTTACGGCGTCCCACTCGTGTGGAAGTCTCCTCTCATGTAAATCGATTCGTGACTCAAGAAGAAAATGCCCGAAATCCAGAGAGCCTGAAGAAATAATTCATCCGGGCGACAAAGAGACCAGGGAATAGGGCGAAATCAAGTGGCCGAACCGGATTCAGAACGCGAATCACGGTGGAAACGCGATTGGTTCCGAATAAACGAGGGTGTTCTTCGCTGGTGGTACAAGCATGCTCTTCCTTGGTGGTACAGACTAAACGGGCATGCGCTTTTCCGACCTCTCGTTGTCATCGCGGTGTTTCTTCTCGTGTTCTTTTTCATCATTTTCATCTTCAGCCTAATCGGATACATCTGTCCCAACCCCTGTAATGCAGGCCCCTAGGACTGGCAAACTCAGCAATTGGGATTGAGCCAGATATTGTAACTAGTGCCAACGAAATAGACAGCCCCATACCTGAAAAGGAGGTAGGACAATGAAACGTAAGGATTCGAGACCAAGGATGAGTGCGGACAAATGTCGAAGGTAGGATGAGAAATAGGGACGAAGAACGCAAACGCGGAAAAGACCGCCAGCACCAAGACGACATAGGCCGTCCGTCTTCTGCTCGCATGAGTCACTTCCGAAGCGATCTGTCTGGAGATTGATAATGCTACTTCCGAGAACGCCCAGCTTTAGCCACGGATAACGAACGAATCGATGATCACTCTTTACCATTTGTCGTAATGGATAACATCATCCCACTTGCGTCTTCCACGCTTTAGTGATGGAGATTTCACATCCTCGGCCCCACGTCCTATCGAGATGACGCCTACAGGATGGAAGTGGGGAGGGATTCCCAGAAGATCCTTGATTCCCTGGACGTCGAATACGCCAGTAAACGCGGCTGCGAGCCCGGCGTCAACCGCGCCAAGAAGAACAAGCATGGAGCCCGCCCCTACGTCGAAGAACCAGTAGGGAGTCGGCCAGTCAATCTCCTTACCTTTTTCGTTCAGCTTGTCGGGCTCATTGTATCTGTCGTGGTACAACCTCTCGCTCACACAAGCGATTACGGCGACCGGGGCCTCGGATATCCACTTGTGAAAACCAGCCGCACCATAATCCTCTTCCCCCTGCAGTTTAGCGACCTTCTTCTTGAGCTCCGTATCAGTAACTACAACGTAGGCGCTTCCTTGACTGAACCCCGCACTCGGAGCGTGCTGGGCCAGCTCGAGGATTTTGTTGACCGTCTCCGTAGGGACTGGGTCGCTGGTGAAGTGTCTGACCATGCGACGTCTGTGCACGGCTTTTTGAAATTCCATCATTCAAGGAGGGCCTGAGGGTTTGTTATCGTTTGCTGCGAAGCCTAGTCGTACGAGCAGAGGAAGCCGTAATAGCCCAAAGACCTACATTCCATCATGGGCTTCCCTCAGGCCCGCTACATAGCCGCCATCTTTGTGGTCTTGGCGGTGTCGGTCGCCACGCTCATTCCCCTCGTCCCTTACAGACTCACAGTCAACGTGCCTGGCTTTCCTTACAAGACAACTGGATACATTGCATGCCAAACTGAATTTGGTCAGGTTATC
>DASYWW010000064.1 GCA_035935655.1 Candidatus Bathyarchaeia archaeon | reverse complement strand
GGGACCTGATGTTGAGTTCGAATAATCCCAGTACCCGAACAGTGAGTCCGTTAAGTGACCGCACGAAGTAGTCCCGTTGCCGCCAACACCGACGCAATATTCCGTTGAAGCGTTGATTAGCGCCTGTCTCGGATAAGGTAGTATGCCAGAGGAGTAGGAGTAAGCCACGACCCTATCGCTGAAGGGAAGGATAACCACAGAGGTCGGCCTGGAAAACACAGCGCACGAAATGGGGACCGTAGGAGCTAAGGTTAGAGGATTGCCCGCCAGCGATAAGTTTACGGGTGTGATATGGCCGTGAAATAGCGCAAATCCTGCCAGTCCCCCCCTGCCCCAATATGGGGCATCACCACATAGGAAGTCAATCATGTTCCAGATTGAAATGTTCGAGTTAGATGAATAGCGAGGTGTGAGCGTGATGTTACGGTTCAATGTGTTCATTACGACAATCTGAGCTGTCAGTGCTCCGCCTTGTTGAAGCGTGGTTGTGTTGAGCCTAATCTGCAGTTGAAGACCTTCGGGGGAGACATGGGAAGAAAAGGTTGCGGTCTGCCTGAAGACGATGGTCGTGTAAGTCATGGTCGAGACAGTTGTTACTTCTCGTGAGATATTGGTCCCGACGAAGTAACCGGCTCCCGAGCTCGCGATTAACATGAGAGTCAGAACAAGGGCAAACGCGGTTCTCCTCACGCCATCATGAATCGGTAGGCGACTATTTACTACTAATTTCGAGAACACAGCTAGAACTCGAGTCGCGGTACGATTATGGGCAAAGGCCGTGTGTAGGGTTCATTGCTCCTCCGCCAGGGAGGCTCACAAGCCGTGCCTTGTGCCTAACGAATAGGTAGGACGCGACAATCACGACGCTCAAAATTGATGCAACGGCCATTTCAAACGGAAACTCCGGAATTCCATTGCCTTGGTTCGTGTTCGCAGATGTCGTAGATGCGCTAGTAGAAGGAGTGGTGGTATTGTACTGAGAAGAAACGGAAGAGGTGGTTGCATGCATGCTTGTGCTGGAGTTTGTTACTGAGGTGCTGCTTCCGCTGCTGGTCAACGTGCTCGTCGTGACAGAAGTGGACAAATTGGAATACGCTGGGGCGAATGAGTAACCAATCGAGTTTGGCAGGCTGTAGTAGCTGGAAACTTGGCTGGTCTGATGTGCACTGGATAGTTCATACAGTGCGTAGAGGTTGAGTGTCGATGGGTAACGCAATATGATGAAGCTACCACTCAAGTGGTTCATCAGGTCCATTGATTGCACTGTGTGCCAGAGTCCAAGGCAATGGCCGAGCTCGTGTTCAGCAATGTCCTGCAGCGCTATGTCGTTCAGGAGTGTCCCGTCTGTGAGAGAAAGGATAATCGAGATCGAACACTTGATGCTGGTGAACCTGCCGTTTACGTCATAGAAGTAGTGGTATGTGGTCCATCCCCAGTTCGAACTGCTTTGCGTTTGATTGAAAGACACCTGAATGGGGCTCGCCGGGTCGGAAGACAGCGAAAGACTCAGCACGGGCTTTTGTTGCAGGGCGTAGGTCTTCTGGAACCAGGCCTGACTGAAGTTCCATTGAGTCATTGCCCTCTCGACGTCAGTCCTCGCATAGCTTTGATTCGTCTGTACGTGCACCGGGATAGCACTGGAGGGCCAGGAGTAGCCCTCGGCAGGTTGTATGGGGACTGCTGAAGCGGCTATGGAGAAGTACTGCGTCAGGTAGCTTGTTCCATCTATTGACACGTCGACTTCCCAAGTACCCTGCATCCGAGCAGCCGAATGTCCGGCTATATTGATGTAAGCCCAGGCATAGTAGGTGGACCAAGTCTTGCCCAGGCCAGGGTCAGCGATGGAATAGGAGGAGGTAGAGTATTCCTTTTGATTCGGACTAGTCCAAACCCAGAGTATATCATGGGAGGGAGATGGGACATTGACGAGTTTCAGCCAAGAATAGACCGAAGAGTCATTCACAGAGAAAATCTGCGTTCGATTGATAGGTTGGGAGGTGGACTGGTCTACGGATTGAGCCGTGGCGCTGTCAGCGATTTGGATTGGGCCGCTTCCGGTTGCAACTTGCGCCAGGACGGAAATCAAGAGAAGACATCCAACAACGGTAACTATTATGATCGCTCTCAATTTTTCCACCCTACGCCCAACTCTGCCAATCCTGGTTTAACTGTGCTTCAGTCTTTAAGTTTCATTGCGCCTTCGCCGGGAATACCTCATCCTGCGTTGCGGATTAATTAGTGGAACGGCTAATCTGAATGCTAGAACCCAAGAACATTGTGGATGCTCGGAACATTCGAAATGACTACGATGAACGAATGGGCATGATTGCGTCTAGTACTTCCTTTCCTTTGGACGTTAGGATGACTGGAAGTACCCGATGTTCAACGATCCGTTTGATGTAACAAGTTCTAGCAGCCACAATCCCGCTCTAGTGAAGGACGTTCCATCCACTCCATCGTCATCCCCATGAGAGTTCTGTGTTCCCAGAGTTATTGTCGTCAGACCGGTGTTCGCGTCAAAATGCGCTCTGGCACGAGTTGTGCTATCTGCGCTGATCCTCTGGCCAAGGCCCCTTCCGTCCTCGTCGTCCCCATTCGCCGGACTGAAGGAAAGGTTTGCGTGTTTGAACGCGATTGGCGCCGCGGCGCCATACTGTAGGCTCAGAAGCTGGGCCTTGATGTTTTCTCCGTCGCTCTTGAAAGTCGTCTTAAGAGTGAGTGAATGTCCCGCCGAGTCGGTAACGGTGTAGGTGCGAACCGCGCCATTCCCGTTGTCATCGTCGTCTCCATGGTCATGACCGTGGGCGGGGCTGCTAACCAAGCTGACCGTCGTCGGACCGATGCAGCCGGGATTGCACACTGCAAGAACCACGATGTCGTGGTGTTGGGGATCGTAGGTTATCACGGCCTCCAACGGCTGCTGCGATGTGACAACTACATTGATGCCGATCGCGTGCGTGCCTGAACCTGCGTTGCCATCCGTGTCCGCCGCCGTGACCGTCACGACCTGAGTTCCGGTAACGTCCGTCCCGAGTATCGTGTACGAACCCACCCAGCCGTTCAACGAGCTACTGAAGGTCAGCGTTCTGGGAGAATTCGCCGAGCTGGTCCCGCTTATCGTCGCCATGACGTTTCCGGCATTGACGATGGTGCCGTCGTGAAACGTAACCCGTGCCAGGATGAAGACCGTGTCACCCTGTACGAAACTGTCTTTCGTTTGACTGAACGAAGAAGAACTCCAGGTCGACTCCGCGACTTGGAGGGAGCTCAGCAGAAGGACCCCCGCCGGGGTGGATGAGGCGCTCTCCCCGCCAAATGTCGCACGGGCCGTAATCTCCCAGGTCCCCGTTGGGTCGGAGGACGAGACGGTGAGTTGAGCTGTGTAGGTGCCTCCGCCTGAATTGGTCAGTGCTAGCGTGCCACCGTTGGGGGCATTCGCTGTCACAGTTGCTCCGGCTAGGGGGGAGCCTGAAAGGTCGACCGAAGCAGAAATGGTGACAGTCTGGCCGCGGTTGAAGGCCGACCCCGAGGCCGGACTGTTCAGCACGACTGAAAGGCCAGTCGTCGTAATTGTGATCTGGTGGAACCCGGCTCCCGAGTTTCCGCTTAAATCGTATGCCGAGACAGTGACGGCCTGTACACCGGGTACGTCGGAGCCGAGCAGGGTGTAAGATCCCGTCCATGCGTTGACCGTGGGATTGAACGTCATCGCCCGAGGTGCATAGGCGATGCTCGTCCCGGTGATCACGAAAGTGACGCTCCCGCCCGTCACTGTAGTTCCGTCTGGGCGGGTAACAGAGGTCTTCACGTACACGGTCTGTCCTGCTACGAAGGTGTCTCTCTGAGTCGTGTACGACGAAGAGTCATAGGTCGAGACACCCACAGTCAACGGAGTGGATGTTCGATACAGCTTCACGCTATCGAAGGCGATGCCGGCGTTACCGTTCACGGTCGCAGTGACCGTCAGGAACCAGGTGATGCCATTGGCCGGTACGTCCGCGCTTACGATTGTATAGGCCCCCATCCAAGTCCTTCCTGATGCGTCAGAGGGGTCGACCGACATCAAAACCAGTCCCGTCACTGGCTGATTGAAGCTCACAGAAGCTGACGGTGGAATTCGCAGATTGTCCTGATATGTTATCGTTGACCTTACGGTGACAGTCTGTCCAATGGTGAACTGGGAATTCGGCGGAGGCAAGATAATCGAGACGTCAAGACCTTCGGACACCAGGAGCGATTCGTGCGCCGATGCGACCTGAGCGCCTGAAACTGCCTGCACTGTCAAGGTCCATATTCCGCTCGGGTCCGTCGGAAGGACAGTGTACTGGGCAGAGTAGACGCCACCAGTTGCACTGGTCAGCGTAATCGTTGCGCCCGTCGGAGTGTTAGCGGTGACCGTCGCTCCGGCGACCGGGGCGCCCTGCGAACTGACCGACGCGGATATGAAGACTGTCTCTCCCCGATTGAAGGCTGAGTTCAGGCTAGGGCTCAGGATCATTACCGATATCGGGTCCGATGGGCCAAGTTGTGCCCCAAAAGCCGTCGTTATGGCACTGGCTGTCAACAGGAACAGGAAGAACGCCATCAGCGGTCTGGCGAACAAGGCCGTGATACCTTTAATCCATATTCTGAGTCAGGGAATATAAAGTGTCGCTGGTTGGTACGTTCGGCGTCAAATTAGGCAAAATTCTTGTCATGAATGGTGGAGGAGTCTGCAAATTCTAGTCGAGGCCGACAGCATTACCGAGGACCATTGTTGCCGTGCATAGGGTTCATTGCGCCTCCGCCGGGGAAAGAATTCAGCGAAGTTCACTTGAACCCTCGCTCTCAGTCCAAATCTCCTTGATCGACAGCCTGCCACGCCCTTGACAATAGGGGCACTCCTCTTCTGTGTCCCAGAATAAGAATCGACGCGCTACCCTTCCACTCCCATTACAGTTCGCGCAATATTCTATGACGCGATGCATCTTCATGAAATCTCAGTGGCCCTCACGCTAATTATGCTCGACTGACTTCCAGTCAGGACTTGAGGTCAGCAATTCTATTTACATTCGGTCCTGGCTTAATTGCAATGCAGCCGTCGCCAGGCGACCATCGGAGTCCCAAGGCTCGTTATGGAACCGACAGGTACGAAAACGGCCTTGGGCTGATTGCGAGCTTCGGGATGCAGTTCGAAGCCCTCTACGACTCTGACAACCTGAGAATCCTTGGTAGTCTCGGAAGCGAGCTTTTTACCAACGCGGATGTCCAATCGCTGCTTGGTTCGCATCGGCAGACCAGCTGGGTCAAGTTATCCCGGCTGACGAGGGCAGGCCTAGTGGAGAAGAGAGGCCACTCATACTGGATACCACGATATGCCAAAGAACTTGTGGTCGCGCTGTCAACGACGCTGGCGAATCTAGTTGCAATAAGGGAGCTTTCCGACGATTCGGAAGCTTCGAAGCTGTTTCGCGTGGCTTCGGAGGGGATAGACATGCTCTACAGCAAGGGTAGGCTGGAGCAGGGAGAATACGAGAGGACGAAAGAATTGCTCGAGAGGCTGACGGCAAAATATGGCATACCCGTATGAACGCCCTCCTCCGCCTGAGAGGGAAGAACGGGACTTAAGGCTCAAGGCAGCGAACAGGGACCTCCGGGGGATTTATGCCAGGGCGAAGCTCAATCGCTTCATGGTAAACGAAAAGCTCCTTTTGCGCCACGTACTCCTGGTCGGGTCGAGCGGCTCTGGAAAGACGAATCATGCCTTCAACCTGATCAAGCAGGCCGCCGCATTTGCGGAGTCATTCAGTTGTATCGTGCTTGACGTAAAGAGAGAATACTCAAGACTCGCGAAGATCCTCCCGCACGTTCAAGTCTTCTCGATTGGAGGGGAACCAAGATTCAGATTCAACCCGCTCATCCCTCCTCCCGGGGTCGACGAGCAGCACCACGACAGGGCCCTAACGGAGGTATTCACCCGGGCCTACGGTCTTGCCGAGCCTTCGAGGAGGATAATGCTCGACGCCCTCTCCGAGCTCAGACGAAGGTCGAAAGACAGCCCTACGCTCCGGGAATTGGAACTCGCAGTGGCTGGATTTGAGCCAGGCAGTCCCAAAGAGCAGGGCAGCAAGCGTTCGCTCGAATCGCGACTTCACATCATCAACACGGGTCCCCTCGGTGAGTCCCTGAATTACGAGGAGCCACTCGACATCGGATTGCTCGACGACGGAGTCTGCATTTTCGAAATTGGGGAGGTCGATTCTCTGAGGGACCAACGATTCGTGGCAGAGCTTCTCCTCATGTACATCTGGCAACACGATAAGTACGATGTCGATGAGGATCCTGAAAACTTCAGGCGACTGGTGGTAGTTGAGGAGGCACATAGGTATCTCAGCGAAGAGAGACCGCCAGAACAGAGGGGTGACAGAACCCTCCTGGAGCTTGCCATCGCAGAGGCGAGGAGGTACGGATGGGGGTTCGTCATCATCGACCAGATGCCGATGCTGCTTTCGAGATACGTCTGGGACAACGTAGGGACGGTGATAACCCATAGGCTTTCCAACATCGACAGTTACAAAGTTGTCAGGAGGGCGATCGGGGAGATTCCTATGGGGCAGAACATGGACGACGAGCGGCTGGCTCCGCTAATCTTCAGATTGCCGGAGAATCTGGCGATGTACAGGAAGTATGTGGGAGAGGATTCGATGGAACTGCCGAGCGGGTTCGTCGAAATCCCTTTTGTGAGTCCGAATGCACCGTCAAGTAAGAATCCGACGTTGTGAGACGGCCGGACGTACTGACCCTGCATTACATAGGTCAAATTTTTCCTAGACATCGGCGCCGTTATTAACGAAGGCCGCCTACCTCTCAAGCGCACGAAAACTAACCGAAACTGAAACGAACTCTCAGACGTAGAACTTATTCTAAATCTCAACTCAAGGCGGCCCTCGCGTGGCAACCCGGACTTCCCGATGGTTGTAGTCGATTCGAGGTACCTGCCTGGGGAATGGAGGTGGCCCCACAGAAAACAAGTTGGGTGTTATTGCTGTAATCGCGGAAGTGTTTGCTGATGCTTCACTGATTCTGTCATGAATGTCTTACGAATGATTCTGACGATTGCGATGAACGAAGAAAACAATATGGACGACGCAACACCGCCGAATACACGAAGCGAGTCCGCCTTTTCTGGGACGAGCGACGAAACCGAACTAAGCTCACCGAAAGTTGCCCCTGAAATACAATATTCGAATGCGGTATTATTGGCGCATCTCACAAAGGACCCAGTTAAAGCCACAAAGTATGGGCATTCATTCGCGATACTAATTCCAAAGAGAATCATTCCAAGTCATTCAAGATCTGACATATTGGAAGTGAAAATCGCGAGGGCTTCAGAACCCGAAACACAGGTAACGCTCTACACAACTCATCTTCCCGGATACAGGCACGCATACCTCGACCTGCAGCCCATTGACCCCGTACATGGAGAGGCGTTTTGGGTAAGGTCTGTCAACATCTATGCAGGGCCCCAATTCGTGGCCGACTTCGACTTGATGAAACCTGCCGGGCTGGAAAACACTGAACTCGTGTGGGAGAAAGATCAGATAGCGTTCTTGGTCGATGGTGAGAAGTTGAAGCTCACAGGACAAAGGTTCAGAACATACCAAGGACAAGTAATACTTGATTGCGGGCTCGGTGAATCAGGAAAAGTCAAGATCGCCAAAGGCATCGAGGGATTCCGGGTCAGACTCGCAGACCATTCGCCAGTGGTTTCAATTGCAAAGTACCATGGAGGCATCCACTTGACGTATACTAGGACCGAGCATGATGAATATTTGCACCGTAGAACGGTTGTAAGTCGAATTGATGATCTAGTCGAAGATGATGCCCCAATGTCGACAGGGCTCCTTCAACTCGAAGTAATGGAGAAACCTCGTGGGGGGCAGGGGATCTATTCACTCAGGGCGGGTCAATCAGCGTTGGTAGTAATCGCTGAGGCGCTAGAGAAAGCAAAGGACGATTTGGACTCGTTCAGGGACGCAAAGGGCTCAATCGCAGAGGAAATCGTTCGTCAGCTTTTGAATGAATTCGGAATGGTCTTAGTAAAAGATCATCCCCTAACACCACTTTGGTGGTCTGGGCGATCTAAACGTCCAGGGCCTGACCTGCTGGTAAGGCTTGCTCAAACGGGAGAATTATCATATGTCGAGACAAAATGGTGGGGCAAGGTGAGTGGAGCGAAAAAGAAAGCAACCCGTCAGGTATTGAATACCTTGGAGAAGCACCCCAAGACGGCCTATGGTACAGTTACAGGAGCGTTTATCGCAATTCTAGAATGGAAAGGAGACTCGGAAGTGGCTGAGCTATACATCAAGCGTGTGAATGGCCGTTCAAGGTAGGTAGGATGGATATTTTTATACCAGGTGATTGTAACCTCCATTCGGGAGGAGGTGAAAAGATGAATGGGCCCGATACAATCCGGCGTTCGGTTACAATAAGACCTGAATTGGATACACGAGTTAGAGACTTAGTAGCTGCCTGCACCCGGCATAGAATCAATTTGGACTACACCAAAGCTTTCAACCTCCTTGCGGAACTTGGCGAGCACTGGCTCGAGACAAGCGAAGAATCCGACAGGGGGAAGCTTCGCAATATCTGGGCCAAGTATTTGGATTACGATCTTTTCGAGCAGTCGGTGATGGACGATTGGGTAGAGCTCGAGGAGTTCAGGAAATGGAAACAGAAAGCTGCTGGGATGAGAAACGGAGCAAAGACCGGCCGTGCATAGGGTTCTTTACGCCTCCGCCGGGAATACCTCATCCTGCGTTGGGGTATAATTAATCCACCGGCTGAACAAGTCGCTCTTGCGAGCTTCTTGCGTACACCGGGACCATTTCAACGCGATCTTCTATCGCCCCCCTCCTCCAG
>DASYWW010000063.1 GCA_035935655.1 Candidatus Bathyarchaeia archaeon | reverse complement strand
CTCGGATTCAATTCCCTTAGGTATGCGGGAATCGACCTCCCTTCCCTCCGAGAAAACGTAGGAAGCTTATTGGAGAAGAAACAAATCTCCAACTTCCGCATCTAGCCAAAGACTGGCAAGTTCATCGGATTGGCCTGTTCTGACAGCGCGTACTTGGCCCTCCAGGCAACTAGGTTCACAAGGAGGGCGATGGCAGCCAAGGCCGCGCCGACGAGAGATAAGTAAGTCTCAGCGACGGCGTATGCATAATTGATTTCTATCCAAGCCGAAAATCCCATCGCTAGAAGGAACAACGCTGAGAGCGCTGCTCCCGCGGGATAAGCCAACCAGTATCCCCAGATTCCAATGAGGCCGACCACCAGAAGAATGACTGCCGCCAATTCCATCAGAAGGGCTTCGGAGTAAAGTGGATTGAGTGGTGGACTGAGGCACAGGTTGGTGGAGCAGACTATTATCGGGGCTTCGTACACCGTGTAAATCGCCCATATTGCTTCAAGGACCAACAACCCGCCGGCGGCCCTTCTGATGCCGGACGTCATTTCGCCATGGTCAGTTTGTAGTATCCTGCTTCAATATTCTTGTTGACGTTGTCTTTGACGAGGTAGAGCCGATGGATAGGGTTCGCCACGTGTGGCGACAGTGAGAAGTCCTCCTCGACCACGAATTCGTGCACTTCGCCGTTACGGCATGCATGCGTGACCTTCTTACCAGGCTTGACTCCGAGACTGTTCATGAAGACTTCCTTCAGCGTTGTGCAGGTAAGCACGGCCCATTGCTCGTCGTCCGGGATTGACTCGAAGCCGACGCTGGCCTTGAGGGGTTCTCCGTACCTCTTGTCGTCGCAGAAGAGCTTCTTGCAACCCCTGCACCGCCACACGTCCACTGTACCTTGAAGGTAATTGTCCCTGTTCACATTGACCATGCCCATAAAGACAATTTCTCCATGGGGGCATTTTGCAATCTCAGCCATGTTTCAGTAGCCTCCCCATCGCCGAGCGTGATATTCCATAGAACAAACTAAGAGCACTAATGGACTCCCCAAAAACTTTGTGCCGCTGCAATGCTTCGCGTTTCTGCGCTTCGCTTAGGATGAGTCTCGGTCGATGAGAAAGCAACCAGATGTTCTTTCTCGACAGGTGGTAACCGACGCTGTATGACCATGGCATATCCCTGAAGGGCCTCCTTCCATGTCGTTCACGAATCCCCAGTTCCACGAACCTCTGGAATCTTCTCTGAACTTCCGTGGCTGATATCAGGTCGTGTTTTCGGTATTCAAGCAAGGTCAGCAATTCCTTTCTCTTCTTATGACAATAAGGTGCAATCAGTTCTGCTACTTTTACCACAGAATCTTGATCAGCTATTCTGAGAGAATAGGCTGCTGAATTGCTCATCTTTCTTGGGTCACCCGTATGGATGCCTTGTCTGCGTAAGAATTCCGTGACCTGAACCAATTGGTCCTTGCTTTGATCCGCCCAATCAAGGTAAAACGCTATGGTAAACTTACCAATGAAGATTGAAACACTGCCATCCCCGTCGAAGTATCCCGCAACTTGCTCCCAAGTTGAATATGGTTCAACGAATTCGTCAATCGGAGGGTCTCGACTGCTCTTGGAGTTCTGGACCGAGCTATTTCTTGCCGTTTATGATTCAGGAACAAAACCGCGTAGCAAATTTAACTACCAACATCATTTCTCAAGACTGTTCTCTGCCCTTTTCTCCATTGCGGCCTCGTAGACAGGAATCAGTTCGAGGATCAGCTTGTCTGTTCGCATCCTCCTCTCGTTAATCTCCCTGACCGTGGCTTCCCTCCAAACCCTGTAGTGATTTGCAATTCCGAGCCGCGGGTGGACCG
>DASYWW010000061.1 GCA_035935655.1 Candidatus Bathyarchaeia archaeon | reverse complement strand
AGTCTCGAAGAGTGACGCAGTCTTGTCGGCGACAATTCTGATGTATTCGTCCCAGGTCAGCTTGTAGATCTGCGGGTCGATGGTCAGCTCCGAGTACTCCCCCTCGGACATCCGGAGGGCCGCGCTGCTCACTTCCTCGGCAATCCTCCTGTCGTCGTACCTCGCTGCGATGGCGAGTATCATGGCAAAGACGAAGTCTGCGCTCAGCAGCGATGCGCTGTAACCATACTTGACATGGAAAGGGAGTTTCGATCTTCTGACCTTCTCCTCGTCGATGACATCGTCGTGGATTATCGATTCTGTGTGAAGGAGCTCCACGGCGACAGCGGCACCAAGGACCGAGTCGTCCTTGCAGCCGAGCGCTTCTGCAGAAAGCATGAGCATCACAGGTCTCACGCGCTTTCCTCCCTCGGTTGCGTAGACTAGGGGGTCATGAAACCTGGAGTGCGCATAGAACTTGAGCTCGCGCGAGAGCGCAGCGTCCACCCTGACAGCGTAAGCTTTCATTCGCTCTTGGAGCGACTCTAGGGATACAGCCCGGTCTTCTTTCATCTGGTGAGACTTGGGACTTTCCGGATTTGTCTCTATTTAAGACATGCAAGCTTCGCTGGCTTCTCCTAAGAGAATACTCGAGAGCACTTTCAGAGAACCCTCCCTGCGGCTTTTGGCCCAAGGCCCTTCAATGTTTTATGCGGTAGTTCATGCCTGAAGTTGAATGTCAACGAACAGTGGAATCAGATCCTTTCAGAGCGGGCTCAGCAGAACTGTGAAATCGATTTCGGTCAATTATGAAGCTTCGTCTGAATTATCTTCTCTCTTCGAAGATTTCCGCCTTATGTGCAACGACGCAATTCGAATCGCCGTTGAGACGGAACCTAGAAGCAGGTTTAACCTCATTCAGCTCGCATACTCGCGACTCAAGGAGTACGGCCTACACAGCCATTACATTCTCTCCGCATGTGAGGTAGCATATTCCCACTACAGGAACAAGAACAGGAAATCAATTCCGTACGTAAGGAAGGCCTTCCTTAGACTAGACAATCAATCCTATAGGCTCAACCATCTTCTCTTGAGGATTCCGACCACTTCGCATAAATTCATCTTCTTGACGCTTCAATGTGGCGACTACCACCTTTCCCTCATAGATGATCCGAATCTTAAGCGGGGGTCGGTGACGGTAACTAGTCATAATGTCGCAATCGCTTTCTCCAAAGTGATCTCAATAGCTAATCCGCTCGGATTCGTCGGAGTGGATATCAACGAAAGGAACGTTACCATATCAGCAACTTGTGGTCACGAGCGCAGATTCGCGGAGCTCAGGGAAGTGGCCGAAATCAAAGAGAGATATCGAGAGATTAGGGCAAAGATTGGAAGGATGCGAAAGGACAACAGAATCGGAAAAGCGCTTCTAAACAGGTACGGCAGAAGAGAGCGGAGCCGTTCCACCCAAAGGATTCACAACATTTCCAAGCAGATAGTCGATTACGCAAGGGAAAGAGGATTCGGACTCAAGATGGAGAAGCTAACAGGAATTAGGAGGCTCTTCAAAAGAGGTAATGGCCAAGGATCCTCCTTCAGAGGCAGGATGAACTCATGGAGCTTCGGAGAGATTCAAAGGCAGATTGACTACAAGGCGGCATGGCACGGTGTGCCCGTCTATTACGTCAATCCAAGAGGCACGTCCTCAAACTGCCCGGATTGTGGCTCCCACGTCACACAACTGAAGAACAGGAAGCTGTATTGCCTCGTGTGCAAAAAGTTCTGGGATAGGGATGACCTCGCGAGCAAGAACATAATGGCCTGCGCGGTTCCGCAGGCTCGGCCCACCAAGGGAAGCCGTGAGAAGGAATCTCGGGCGCCGGAGGACGCGGGTAATCCTTCGAGCAGATGGGGGGAAGTGGGACTTGTGGCCGGTAACAGCCGACAAGTTAACAGAATCAATAAGTTCGTCCGACCGTAAGCGTCGTTGGGTCCTTTCAAGGTCCACGAATTGATCATTGTTGGACGCCACTACATCCTCCTTCCTAAGCTGAACTACGCCCAAATGGAAGTCCTCGCAAATAGGCTGGCCCAGACCGGTTTCCTCGTCAGTCGTTCGAATGTGATTTCGGCGAAGTCGGCGAAAGGTGTGATTCACGTCGACCCTCGAGGGTTCTGTTGGTCATCCTTCGACCCCAGAGACGAGATCCTTCCAATAATACCCAATCTGCTGGAGACGCCG
>DASYWW010000060.1 GCA_035935655.1 Candidatus Bathyarchaeia archaeon | reverse complement strand
CGTCGATCAATTGTTCGTCCGTGACATCTTCACGGACGAGGATTGCACCGTTACTGATACCATAGGCTTCGACAATCCCCTTAACCGATGCGGGGGTAAGCTTTGTCAGCTTGACACTCGTCGTTAGGGCAAGTCCGCCCTTGTTGCTCCTGTTGATGACAACATCGGGAGGCTTCTGGTCGACCCGAATCCCCATCTCGTGCAGCTCATGCTTCAAGAGCTGAATTTGTCCTGGCTGAAACACATCCAAGACAAGCAAGACCAGATCAGCGTTGCGAGCGACGGAAAGAACTCTCTTTCCTCTACCTCGTCCCGATGATGCGCCGCTAATGATTCCGGGAAGATCGAGAATCTGGATATCTGCACCATTCAGCCGAAGTATTCCCGGAACAACAGTCAGCGTTGTAAACGCGTAAGCCGCGACTTTCGATTTTGCGTTCGTCAACCGATTGAGAATTGTGGATTTGCCTACACTAGGCAGTCCGATCAGGACGACTGTAGCATCGCCTCCCTTGCGGATCTCGTAAGCTTCACCTCCCCCTTTCGAGGTGGAAGCTTCCAGTTCTGCGCGAAGTCTGGCCAGCTTGGCCTTGAGTAACCCTATGTGATGTTCGGTTTTCTTGTTGATCTGGGTCTTCTTCATCTCCTCCTCAATCTGCTTAATCTTCTCGGGAAGACCCATCTTGTTTCCTTACTCCCAGTCAAACTAGCCCCTAATCGGGTATTGTGAACTTTGCTACCTTCCACAAGGAAGGAGCGGAGATCATCGTAGGACTTCTTACTGTTCTGTTCAGACTAGAAAAATCCGGAAAACAGCCATAAGAATACCCGATAACATGAGCGAGACACTTATCATCGCAACGCGCGAATGCAAAGACCAGGCAAGACTGTGGGTGAACGCGTACCGACGCCCTAACTCGCCATAGGCCATTTTCAGCCCAGTGAGTGAGGTTGCTGCCGTGACGAAGAAGATGGTCTGAGATGCTCCAAACGGTGGAGAGAGACGAAGGCCCGAGATGACGTTAGAGAACAATAGCAGTAGCGAGAATGCTACAACGACCATCAATCCAAGGTCTCGAAGTGCCATGTTGGTCGAATAGCGCGTTTCTAAGCGGGCGGCGGACCGAAGCTTTTCGCGACACTCAACGCATACCATCGACGTAGAAGGCGGGCGAGACCGCTGAATATCCTCGGCTGTCAGTTCGACAAGTATGGCTCTCCTGCCACATGAAGGACACTCCAACTGAAAGTTGGTTGACACTTTGAGAGGAACTCGCAATAGGTGAACTTCAGCTTATCGGGAGGCCTTTCTGTAGAGTCGCTTGAAAAGCGAATGATTTCGGCTACCTGCCCAGAAACCGGACGTTCCTTCGTGGACTCTATAAGCAGGGAAATGGTATCTAGATTTAGAACGGCGAAAACAAGCACGACCGAACATCTTTCCGTCAAGGAGAACCACCTCGTCCATGGCTGAGAATTGGGTCGACGAACGGGACAAGGCAATTCTAGAAACGATCTACTACTGTGAGAACTGCAACATGGTACTGGACCCCGGCGACAACGAGGTGGAGCGGCACAAGAGGGACCTTCCAAATCACAAAATGCGGAAAGTCTTCATCGTCCGATGCGGCCTCTGTGGAAACATCGTGACCGATAGCCACACCCAGTACAGCCCGGAGCGAAACCAGTTCTGGTGCAAGAACTGCATCGTAGAAACAGGCGTCCGGAACTTCCACAGGACCTAGCACTCCATTTATACTTAGGCTGACCAATTGGTCTTCGTCCAACCGCGGTGTCTCTTTGAATATCGACCTTGTCAGAAAACAGATACCTGTCACCTCTCGACGAGCGTACTTTGACAACGCGGGAACCGGTCCGCCATCAATACCGGTACTGAACTCGATTAACGAGTTCATGGCTGACTGGCGTGAGTACGGTGAAAACTGGGAAGAGTGGCTACCACTCATCATCGAATCACGCCGACAATTCGGAAAGATGATAGGAGGAGCAACTCTAGACGAGGTAGCCTCTGTCCCAAACGTTACCAGCGCGCTAGTCGGTCTCGCAAGTAGTATCAACTACAAACCAAAAGGCAATATCGTCATCAGCGAACTCAACTTTCCAACAAACATCTACCTCTGGCATCTGCAGAAAAAACACGGACGAGCCAAGGAAGTGCGCCTACTGCGCCGCGACAACAATGGCACAGTTCCCCTAGAACAGTGGGAGAAGGCAATAGACGATGATACTTCGATCGTCTCCGTTGACTATGTCTCCTGGACCAACGGTTGCCGGGAGAAAATTCGAGAGATCACAAAGATCGCGCACGAACACGGCGCATTTGTCATCGCCGACTCTTTCCACGCTCTAGGCGTTTTTCCAATTGACGCTCGACAAGACGGAGTTGACGCACTCGTCTGCGGGATGTACAAGTGGATGCAAGGACCTCACGGTGCAGCCTTCGTTTATGCCAAACGCGACAGACTGAAGGATCTGGATCCGAACTATATCGGCTGGCATGGGGTCCAAGACTCGGTCGCGAGGAGGCTCACAAGCCAACAAGATTTGTTCGGAAGGCCGTTCAACATCGAAGAAACAGTACCCGCACCGGACGCCACGATGTTTGAGGGCGGAAGTTGGGGAGTAATATCAATTGTAGGCGCAAAAGCAGCCTTAGAGTTCGCGTTGAAACACGACCAGACAGAAAGATCCCATAGAGTCCTAAAGGTCACCGAGCATCTGATCGAGGGTTTGAGAAAGAAAGGACGCAAGATACTCACACCGTTACAGTCCGACAGGCGAAGCGGAATAGTGGTCTTCGAAGACCCCGAAGCTGGAGCCACCTATGAGAAGCTGAAGAAGATGAATATCACCGTAGCGAGTAGAGTCAAGGCCCTGCGAGCCTCACCGCACTACTACAATACCGAAGAGGAGATCGACAAGCTCCTGTCTGCACTCTAAACATTGAAAATAGTTGTCGTGAACAACTACAAGGAACTAGGACAGACTGAGAAAGCAGTTCAGAACATAGAAAAGTGCGCGGGTCAATCGGTAGAGAAAATAGACTTCAACGAACAAGATCTTTACAGCAGAGTCGTAGAATCCGGCCCGGACCTAGTCATTCTTACCGGGTCCAGCGCCCTCCTCTCAAAACCTAGAACTCGCGAGCTGTTCCAGCCCGAAATGGACCTCGTCAGAAAGGCCAAGTTTCCAGTTCTGGGAATATGCTACGGACACCAGATCATCGGCTCAGCCTTCGGCGCACCTATGCGCGATCTCGGTCAAATGCTACGTGGATACGAAAAAGTGAACGTCGTCCGCAAACATCCCTTGTTCGACGGATTACCATCCGACTTGGTGGTAGCCGAATCACACCGACAAGAATTGATCAAAGTTCCCGACGAGTTCCAACACCTTGCACAATCGACGACAACCAGAGTCGAGGCGATTGTACATCGCTCCAAGCCGATTTACGGAGTCCAGTTCCACCCTGAACGGTCAAACGATGACCATCCACATGGTAGAATGATCATTCAGAACCTCGTGAAACAGATTCGAAGATTCTAACCCGCCTCTAGTGCAGAACCCGGTAGTCGAGCACCATCGCAAGGAATACGATAGCGAGGTACGGACTGGAGAACTTGAACGCTGTCCACGCCTGGGCCTTTGTAGGGTTGAAGGCCAGCTTCAGGTCTAGAATGATCATTCCCAAACCGAGCAGCCCGGCGATTGCGAGATAGATGATTCCGAAGGTTCCCAGAGGCACAAAGATGAGAGAGGATGGTACGAGGAGGAAGGTGTTGATGGCGATATACTGGGCAGCTCTCTTATCGCCTACCACGACTGGAAGCATTGGAATACCCGCTTTCGCATAGTCCCTGGAAGCTCGAAGGGCGAGACTCCAGAAGTGGCTTGGTGTCCAGACGAACACGAGAAGGGCCATCAGCCAGGGTGCGATAGAGGCAACGTTCCCTGTGGCCGCTGCCCAGCCTGCCAAGGGTGCGCAACTTCCAGCGGAGCCTCCGAGGACGATGTTGAGGGTGGTTCGGCGTTTCAGCCACTTGGTATAGAAGCCGACGTAGATCGCCGCTCCGAGGAAGACGAACAAGCTAGCCCAGAGAGAAAGCAACAACAAAGAGATGCCGACACCAAGGGCTACAAGCACTAATCCGAAGATTAGGGCATTGAACGGTGATACCTCTCCTTTAGGGATTGGCCGATGACTGGTACGTCCCATGCTCTGGTCGATGTCCCGATCAAGATAGCAGTTCAACGCTCCTGCTCCGCCGGATGCGAGGGTGCCTGCGATTATGACTGCAACAAGATTGAGCAGGTTAATGCCACGAGTGGCCACTAGGAACGCTATAAGAGCTGTAAAGTCCAGAAGTAAGACTATCTTCGGCTTGGTCAGGTCAAGGTAGGCCTGGGCTCTGGACCCCAAGGATGAACGCGATGCGTGACCTTGTTGGCGGTAAAAGGGTTTGGCGCAAACGGCCCTTACAAAAAGAACCGAAATGACGAAGAGTCGCGAGACGGTAGTTAGGAACTTCTGAAATAGGCCGCTTAACCGCTGAACGCTTCAGAGGGGTCCAGGATGAGGGTCAACTATCTACTCATACTCGGATGTGTAGGTCTCAGCCTCTGGGGTTGGCAACAGGACCCTAACTTCATTGACACGAATTTCGTGTTCAGCTGGAACAACTTACTAGCAGGAAGAGTCTGGACTCTTATCACCGCACTCTTTCTTCACGCGAGCCCCACGCATCTCTTCGGAAACATGCTCTTCCTATTCGTCTTCGGAAATACGCTTGAGAAGATGATCGGTAGAGACTATCACTTGGCAGTCTTCTTCATCGGAGGATTCACAGCATTCCTCCTTCCTCCGGCCCTTGGGCTCTATGCACCGGACACGGGCATGCTTGGTGCATCAGCCGCCATCTTTACTTTGGCAGCGTGCGTGATGCTGATGAACCCGCTCAAATTCTCGTTCCTCTTCATGGCCCCTCAGGGCCTCGTCGCTATGTTCTACTTTCTCTACAACGTAGCCCTCGTCTACGATCCGACGCTCATTCCAGGGCTCGGCTATGACCCAAACATCGCCTATATTGCCCACGTCATAGGCTTCACGGTAGGCATACCGTTCGGAATCTCCTGGAGCAAGCGCTGGCCAAGAAACCTCTTGATCACGCTTGCACTCTTCGGCATATACCTCGCAATACTCGCGCTGCTCGCAGCATTCTTCGGGCTAAGACTGCCCCTCGGCATACTCTAACTGTTGCTCCACGAGCGGCTTGAGCTTGAAGAAAACCTGTCTAGTCGCCCGCAAATCATCGAGACAATGATCACGTATCGACAACAATGCACTACTATCTCCCTCAAGCGCTCTAACGTGGAGATACGGCACATCGAGCCCCATTGGACCCCTCTTCCGATCGACCTGGAAGAAATCACAAACATGATCGAGATAGGTGAAGGTCAGTCTCAACCGGCTCTTTACCACGTCAGCAAGATCAATGTGCGGCTTTCGAAGAAACGGTCGAGGATCAAGCCCATGTCTCATGAGGCGAGTCGTTAGAAATGGGATATCGAAGCTCCTCCCGTTCCAGGTCACCATGACATCATAGCTCTCCAGACGCTTCGATAGCTTCGTCAACAACAACTTTTCGTCCCTCGTCCTTCTCGCTTCCAAATACTCGCCTCTGCCAGTGTCTGACATCAGTCCGGCACCGACGAGTACTCCAGCGTCTGCCTCAAGCGATGTCGTCTCGATATCGAGAATGACGATTTTAGCGGCCATAGATAACTGATAATTGGTTCACGGCTTAAGCGCTTCGGGAGTAATCTCGAAAGGAAGATATTCGGGCCTCAGCCCCTACTCCTTTGATTGAGGCTTCGTGGAGACCCCTGCCATCGTTCAAGTTGCGAACTTGGAGAAAAGCTACCAGCTCGGCAACGTCACAGTCCGGGCGCTTCGCGGGGTCAACTTCACGCTTTACCAAGCAGAATTCGTTGTCATAACCGGTCCTTCCGGGTCTGGAAAGACTACTCTCCTCAATATTATCGGAACGCTGGACAAGCCATCGTCTGGCACGGTCACCATCGACGGAGAAGACATTGCAGGCATGAAAGATGGCCAGCTCACGAAGCTCCGACGCCACAAGATAGGGTTCGTCTTCCAATTCCACAACCTCATACCAGTACTATCGGCTCTGGAAAACGTGGAGCTGCCGTTGTTAACGGCAGGACAGAAACCGTCAGCCGCGAAGGAGCGAGCTAGTCTGATGCTCGAGCGCGTCGGCCTCAAGGAACGCCTCACCCATCTACCGGACGAGCTGAGTGGGGGAGAGCAACAACGTGTCGCAATAGCACGTGCCCTAGCAAATCACCCGAAAATCATCCTCGCCGACGAACCAACAGGAGACCTTGACACCAAGACAGGGACAGAAGTCGTTCAGATAATGTACGAAGCAGCGAAAAGGGAGAACGCCTCCGTGCTTGTCGTCACACATGACCCGGTTGTCGCGAACCGGGCCGAGAAATTGTATGAAATGCGCGACGGCATCATAACAAGAACATCACAATCGCCTAGGGAGTCTTACCGGCTGAGAGCGATCGAACCAGTTCCCCCCGAACCCGCGCGATCTCTCTCACAGCCCAACTAACGAAAACTAGGCCTAGACTTGCTCTCTGCGAAGATTGCGTACCGCAACCTCCCGAAGCGGCGCGCGAGAACCGCGCTGACAATTCTAGCAGTTATTCTAGGAGTCGCTTTGCTCGTCGGGATAAATCTCGCAACTGCAAGCGCAACTGGCGAGTTCACGAATTACATCAACAAGTTCTGGGGCCACACAGACATCGTTGTGAGCTATGGTGGACTCCCTCCCGTATTCCAGACCAATTATCTAGACAAGGTCGAGAGCGTCTCAGAGGTTCAACAAACAGCCGTAAGACTCGTCTGGTTTGGCACCACTGACAACAGAACATTTTTTCCCCTGGTAGGAGTTAACGGGACGGACTTCGATTATTCAAGCTTCAATATCACCGGGACAAGGAGTCTCGCCCAAGGCCAAGCAACGGTAGACGACGGGCTTGCCCAGAAATTCGGACTGAGAGTCGGATCTAACATCAACGTCTTCACCCCAAACCTCTTCGCCAGAACCAATGTCACCATTACACTATCAGTAGTTGGAATCAACCATCCCCTACGCAACATCGGCGCTTCGATCTACGTCTATCTCCCTCAGCTACAATCCGAACTCAGCTTTCAGGGAATGATCTCCCACATCTACGCAACTCTCAAAGACCCAACTAGAGCACCGCAGGTCCGAGACGAGATTCAACATCTCCTAGACTCACCGCTCTTCAACATAAGCGCGCCAAAGGCCGAAGCGGTTCAGAGAATAGCCGGACAGACGGCAGGGTTCGAACTAGGGCTAAACGTGATGGTGGCAGTCGCCCTAGTCGTCTGCGCATTCATTGTCTTCAACACCTTGTTCATGACAGTGAACGAACGCACGTATGAGATCGGAGTGATGAGGGCTGTAGGAACCAGCCGATCACAGATCTTCAGGATATTCTTGACGGAGGGAATGTTGATTGGGACTGTCGGCACAATCGCCGGAGTGGTTACTGGGCTAGCCCTCTCGAGGGCCTTTACCGCGGTGGCAGAGAACATTCTCCAAATCCCATCTCTACCCCTAGTCCAGCTCACCCCGACCATTACCCTAATGGGCCTGGGAGCGGGATTCGCGGCAGTCTTCGCTGGATCCCTCTACCCTGCCGCTTCCGCAAGCCGGATCAACATTATCCAGGCGATTCGGCCATCTGCTAGAAACTCGCGCACCAAAGTCCCAGATTCCATTATTGTCATTGTCAGCGTAGGAATGCTAACGCTTGGATCGCTGGAGGCTGCCAGACTCACGCCCTTCCACGTACCATATCTCGACGTCGCGCTCATACCTTTCGGACTGGTCATTCTTGGAGCCGTGCTATTCGGACGATCAGGCCGAGTACTTACAGCACCTCTCCTGCCATTCTCAAGGGCAGTGGGATACGTCGCATCGAGAAACGGAAGACGAAGGTTACTCAGAAACGCAATCTCGTTTGGAATGATCACGATCACCCTCAGCTTCGTCATCATGCTCGGAGGAATCCAGGGCGGGGTCCAAACCGCTCTTGACCAAGGAATTCAGGAAGCACTCGGCGCTGACATAATCCTGATCGCAAACCAATCCCTGCCGATCAGCTTCGCAAACAATCTCACCAGCTTACCACAGATCTCGACCGCGACCCCACTGGGACCTAGTTTCTTCCCAGTCAGCCCGAAGGTTTTCGGTCCCAAAGGCAACAACACATCAGTCGGGGTACTAGCAGTCGACCCAACCGTATTCCCTCAGATCATAAACTATCAGTTCGTCAATTCTCCCTCTCCACAACAGGTGTATGCTCAGCTCGCGAGCAACAACCAAACCGTGTTGTTACCTGATTCTCTAGCAACTAGACTAGGCGTATCCACCGGCGGAAAGATCACAATGGACATCCCGACGCCCGTTGACTTCAGGGTTGCCGGAATATTCACCGGTCCGGTCCTGCAGTACATTCAGTTTGGAAACAGTTTCGCCAGCGACACGATCGTTGTCTCGTTCAATTCCCAGAACAAATTCTTTGGCGGTCACTACAACGCGCCACTCTTCCTAGTGGACCTAAAGCCTCAATACAAATCAGCCGCCTCCCCTATCGCTCGCGATATCGCTTCCTCGTATCCGAAATACGATTTCGCGGAGAACTCGCTGACCCTCGGACAACTCCTCTCCCTGGTCAGGGACACAATCAACAGGATATTCACGATCATCCTGCTAGTACTCTACTTCGCCCTCCTAATCGCCACGCTCGGAATAAGCGCCACAATGATCATGAACGTCACCGACAGAAAGCGCGAGATCGGGCTCTTACGATCACAAGGAATGAGCAGGCGACAAGTCTCCGGGCTTTTTCTGAGCGAGGGAATCCTCCTCGGAGTATTCGGTTTCCTTCTCGCGATCCCCGGAGGTCTGCTCCTGTTGGAGGGAGCGACGAATAGTACGACCCTAGCAGGATTCTATCTACCATTTGTAGTCCCATACGTCGCGATGCTGCAATCCTTCGGACTGGCAATTCTGGCAGTAGTGGCAGGGTCACTTTATCCGGCTTTGCGCGCTTCTAGAATGGAGATCACAAAGGCTCTCGAACAAGCGTAATAGCCAACTAAGACCCGTTACTGGTGGGAATTGGATTCGGGTACGGCGAGCTTAGCTTTCGCAGGATAGAATAATCATTCTGAGCCGGCATGGCCAAGTCAAGCCAGCACCCACAACACGCACCTGTTTCTCGTAGCTTTTCAACTGCTGGCCCAGTGACACCATCTTTCCCCGCATCCATAGAGCAGGAACACATGAGTTCAGCGGCGCCCACTAATTTCACCAGCGCCCCGCCATTAGTTAGTGAATGCACATCTAATTTCTACTGCGCTTCCGTGCACACTAGAGCAAGATCGATCACCAAGACACTAACCATTATTGAACCTGACCTGGTAGTTTCCAAAGACGCTTTTCCCGAGGGAAAACTCACCATTCCAAGCACACCTACCACGGACGCCAACGATGAAACAGTATTCTTGACCATAGCAACCCAGAACCAGGTCCCCACCGAAACCAGCATTATAGCAAAGATATTACGATTTGGTGCAGTGTTTCCTTTCCGCTAGTTCCTAGCGCGGGGTCTTGGGCATCGCCGGCCACCACAGAGGGCAATCTAGCTGCTAGAATGACGTTATTCGAAAATTGTCGTGGAGCCCAGATTAAATAATACACTGGACTCCGGCAGGCTCTGCGCGAAAACCATGGTCGGCAATGCTTTGATCTCTGTCTATGACAAGTCTAGGCTGGAACATATTGTCGGAGCATTTGCAAGACACAAGATCAAAGTGATCAGCTCAGGCGGGACCGCTCAGGCCATCCGAAAACTCCGACATGAAGTCGTCGAAGTCTCAACCTACACAGGGTTCCCTGAAATGCCGGGTGGATTGGTGAAAACCCTGCATCCCAAAATCCACGCCGGAATATTAGGCGACTTGAAGGATCCTGCGCATCTAAAGTATCTACAGGAGAACGCGATCGAACCGGTGGACTTCGTTGTGGTGAACTTGTACCCGTTCCGGGAGGTTGTGAAAAGCGACCCCGTGAACCTGCGGAGGGCGATTGATAATATCGATATTGGAGGCGTCACGTTGATCCGTGCTGCGGCGAAAGGCGCGTTTCTCAACAATAGAGTCGTCCCGGTAACCAGACCTGCCCAGTATGACGTCCTGATAAGGGAACTGGACAAGCATGAGGAGATCAGAGATGAGTTGAGGCACAAGCTTGCTCGGGAGGCTTTCGCAGTGACGGCGGAGTATGATGCTGCGATAAAGAGTTACTTGGGCAAGGTGAAGAGATGAGCGGGCAGGAGATCCGTCGCATCTACCGGACAGCACGGGACGAGGATCTACCATCATCGCTCAAGATCACGATGGGGGACAAGGTGTTCGAGTACTCAAAGGTCCAATGGAAAGTAGAAGGCCGAATGCGGGGGCTCCGTTATGGAACGAACCCGCACCAGAAAGCAGCCTTGTACCGACCGAAACAATCGAAAGGCGGGATTGGAAACGTCGACTGGGTAAAGTGGGGCAAGGACGGTCCTTCAGCAACGAATATTGAAGATGGCAGCCACGGGTTACGGATTGTCAGTTATTTCAAAGAACCAACTGTCACGGTAATGAAACATCTCAACCCGTCAGGGGTCTCTGTTTCCAGAGGACAGGACAGTCTGAGTCAGGTGTACGTCCGCGCTCGAGACGCGGACAACCGGGCCGCCTTTGGAAGCGTGGTAGTGTCCAACACTCCAGTTGACAGGAGAACTGCAGAAGAGATCATGAAGACCTTCGTCGAAGTAGTCTATGCACCGGGATATAGTTCTGAAACATTAGCGGTTTTCGAATCCAAGAGGGACATACGAGTTGGAGAAGTCCCAGCTCAACGCAAGGAGGGCATGACAATGCCACCTGATGTTGTGGTTCTGGATGATGGATCCTTGATCATCGAGGATCACTATCGGACAGGTGTATTATCGATGGATGATGTGAAACGGCTTCCGGTTCCTACTAAGAAAACGCCGTCAGATCAGGAATATCTAGATCTATTGCATGCATGGTGGGTGGCATGTGAGGTTCGATCGAACGCTGTCGTCTTCTGGAGAAACGGAACATCTCTCGCTATCGGGACCGGCCAACAAGATAGGATAGGGGCTATTGAGAACTCTACTGACAAGGCGCACAAGCTTGGCTATAGCTTGGAGGGAAGCGTGTTGGCCTCTGACGGATTTCTTCCCAAGCTAGACAACATCGAGGCACTGGCCAAAGAAAAAGTCTTAGGGATCATTCAACCGGGCGGGTCGGTTGAAGACCAAGCTATCGTCAGAGCCTGTGATGAACATGGCATTAAGATGGTGCTTACAGGGGAGCGATCTTTCAGGCATTTCTAGGAAAGAACTGAATCAGGATTCCGAGCTTTCTTGTTCGTATTGATTGTTTATAACCAAGGTCACACCAAGGTTAGGTTGGTATCTATTGGAATCCGAGGAGCTTGCTTCTGATTCGGCAATCGGGAATAGTTACGAGCCTTTTCGAGTCACATCTTTGGCTGAAAACCTAGCGGTTAACCTGGGAATGACATTCGTGACTGTTGCTGCCCTGATTCTTAGTATGTTGCTCCTACCGCATTTCCTTGTTGGAGTGACTTGGAACGGAGGATAACTTCCGTCCCGGCCTGCTTTTCTTGACCTCACCAACGCAGGAATCGAATGAGAGAATCCTTATACCGGATATCCGATATCCGATATCGCTATACCGATATCGAAACCATTGGCAAAGGAGGCGAAATGCATGAGTCAACATGATTGGAATCGTCCTCGACACTTCTTTGCTTGGGGCATATTCGCGCTCGTCGCAGTCATTGTAGCATCAATCGCAGTTTCAGCATTCTTCTACGAAACCCGACCGGCACCTGTAGCCGGCACGTACTACCCGTTCTTCCCATTCCCACTATTCTTCATCTTCGGTTTCTTCGCCTTCTTCTGGATAGTAAGATGGCTATTCTTTCCATGGAGATGGGGATGGGGCTACCGAGGAAGATACTGGCGTTACCAAGACGAATCCTACTACATCCTCCGCGAACGATACGCAAGAGGAGAGATCACCAAGGAACAGTTCGAACAGATGATGCGCGACCTCCAACAACACAGTACCACCTAATCGCTCTAGTAGGCTAAGAAAAAGCTGAAGCCGGCCCTCTTTTTTTCGAGCCTTTCCCTTTCCGAATGACACGATCCTGTGGCCTCAAGTTTATTCCTTCCAGCTCCTTAGGGAGCCTCGTCAACAGTTTCAACGAGAAATTTAGGCTATTTACTCCGCTTGGATTATTAAATTGAGCACCAAGTGGAGGGGCTCATGCGACAGTCTTCAGTTGACGGCTTTGTCTTTGACTCGAATTCCTCTCTGTTTCTCTACTCGTCCGAGATCGAATGCATTGTGACCGTGTCTCATGAAGAGTCGAATCACAGCGTCCTCGGCTCTCTGAGGACAAATTAAGACGAAGCCCACTCCCATGTTAAAAGTCCGATACATTTCCAAGTCGGAGACCCTTCCACGCTTCTGAATAATACGGAAAATTCCAGGTGTAGGAGGCAATTGTTCGATACTTGCTCCCAATCTTGCCTGTCCCACTATTCGGTCTATTTTTGCAAACGCTCCGCCTGTTATGTGAGCGAGCCCGTGAACCTCCAGTTTTCTTGTCGCCTCAAGAACCGATTTGACATAGATTCGAGTGGGTTCTAGTAGTTCTTCACCGATGCCTCGGCCGAGCTCCGGTACACTCTCCTTCAGCTTGTATTCTCTTAGGAGAATTTTCCTGGCGAGGGTTAGACCGTTTGAGTGTATTCCCGAACTGGCAACCCCGACCAAAGCGTCCCCTTTTCGAATCTCGTCTCCGAGGATGAGATCTTTCCTGCTGCAAATTCCCGCTGCCATCCCTGCAAGGTCTAGCCCGGGGTCGCTTGAGAGAAGGTCTGGGACGATGGCTGTCTCGCCACCAACAATTGCCATTCCAGATTGTTTTGCTCCTTCTACAAGACCAACTGCGATTTCATTGATAATACGACTATCGTGTTTAGCCATGGTAAGGTAGTCGAGGAAACTGATGGGCTCAGCTGCTGTGCAGATCAGATCATTCGCGCACATAGCGACACAATCTATCCCGATGGTATCGTACTTCTGCATCATCCGAGCAATGATGACCTTGGTCCCGACATTATCGGTATGGAGACTCAGGACCCGACCATCATTGAGATCAACAAGACCTGCATAGTGGCCAATCGGGAAAACGGGATGCCCAACTTTCCCTTTGCGAGTCTTGAAGGTTGATTCGAGCCCTCTAGCGAGAGCCTCGTGGGATTTCCTGATTTGAGAAACGTCGACTCCCGCTCTGGCATAAGTCATGCGGGGCCGAGGCAATCCTAGAGCTTCAGTCCCGCTAAGCGCTCGTAAGCGACAACATACCGTTTACTCGTCTCCTCGATCAGATCCTTGGGGAGATCTGGTGGTCTAGGAGATGGCTGTCCGGCCTTCCGCGCCTCATCAAGGGTTTTCTTGAAACCGACCTTTGAAAGCCAGTCACGAATCAACTGCTTGTCATAACTCTCCTGGTTCTTGCCTGGAGAATAGTACTCCTTCGGCCAGAGGCGAAACTCGTCAGGCCCAATGGAGTCTGCCAGCACAATGTTGCTCTCTTCGTCGAACCCGAACTCCAGTTTGAGATCAGCAAGGATGAAGCCGGCCTTGTCCGCGCGCTCGGACATTTTCTTGTAGATGTTGAGACTATTATCCTTGAGCGCCGTAATCTCTTCCAGGTCCAGCCATCCCTCATTGACAATCTGATCAACTGTAACAGGCTCATCCTTCACGTCGGACTTGGTAGTCGGATCGAAATATGGTTCAGGAAGTTTGGCAGCGTTGATCGGCCTTACCGGTAAATTGACCTCTCCTTTGACAAGTCTCTCATAGAGACTACCGTAGAGATAACCACGGACAACACATTCAACTGGAATCATCTTCAGCTTCCGGACAACCATACGATTGGTATCTTCCACCCGCACCATATGATGCGGTACTTTCAGATAGTCGAACCAGTAGGCCGCCAGCTTGCAAAGCACTTCCCCCTTCCGGGGAATCGTCGAGGGCAGGACAATGTCATAGGCGGACACTCGATCAGTGAAAACGAACAATAGTTGCTCGCTGTTGAAATCGTAGATGTCCTTCACCTTGCCACGCTTGAACGGCACGGACGACAATCCGTTTTCGGACTCGCTAACGGGTTCCTGCATCTAGGCACGACCACCACGATATTGTTGGAGGTTCTTTGCAAGTTCTAAGTCGGAGAGCGCGAGTATCTCAGCGGCCAATAGCGCCGCGTTCGTTCCATTGTCCAAGCCCACGGTGCCGACAGGAACGCCTGACGGAAGTTGAATTATTGATAGAATAGAGTCGAGATTAAGCTTGCCTGAGACAGGGACCCCTATCACCGGCTTGTTAGTCAGGGACGCTACGAAACCAGGCAAGGCCGCGCTGAGACCTGCTATGGCAATGAACACATCGGACTTCGAAGCCTCTACATATCTGTCTAGCTCTTTGTGATTGCGATGACTAGAGAGAACCTTTGTCTCGAACGGAATGCCAAGTTTCTCAAACACCGTCTCTGCCTTCTTAGCGATCTCCCGATCGCTCTCGGACCCCATGAGTATGCTGACGTTTCTGGTCAAATGTGACACCGCACAACACGAGATTCCGTCACTACCGTGTTCACTGGTAAATCAAATTGATCCCGAGGAACACGATTCACAAGCTGCAGATTGAACGATAGACCAATCGAACGAACATGTTCCGGGAGTGTCTTGAGAACACGATCAAAATATCCTCTGCCCCAGCCAAGCCGGTAGCCCTCCTTATCCCACACAATACCTGGAACGAAAATTACGTCGACCGCGTCGAGGCTCTCGGGCCGTAGAAACTCCGTCTTGGGTTCGGGAATGTTGAAGCTTCCCGGCGCGAGCTCTATTCCGAGGTCTTTGATCTCGGAGAAGAATAGGTCAATGTCTCCTTTCTTTACAACGGGGATGAGGACCCGCTTGTTGCTGTCGAGCGCTCTTCGAATCAGCTGTCGAGTACCAACTTCGCTGTCCTTGCTGACATAGCAGGCAATCCCTCTCGCGCGAACATACTCGTGTAGGTGGAGAACCTGATCCATGATCTCCAGACTCTTCTGTTCAATGTCTCGAATTGACTGTCGATCTCTAAGAGATAGAATGTATCGTCGGAACTGTTCCTTCTCGACAGCAATCTTTGCTTCGGTCAAACTTTCAAGCCAATCTGAATACTCGCAGCCAGTACAGTGTTCTCAAGTAGACATGCCACCGTCATGGGTCCAACACCTCCCGGGACTGGCGTAATATATCCAGCGACTTTGTTGACCTTGTCAAAATCCACGTCCCCCCGAAGCTTCCCGTTAACTCTTGTCAAACCGACATCGATGACAGCCGAGTTGGGCTTCACATGGTCCACGCGAACCTGAAAGATCTCTTTTCCGACCGCGCTGACCAAGATATCAGCGGTCCGCGTCATCCCTGAAAGATTAGGTGTTTTGGAGTGGCAAACGGTAACCGTCGCATCTCGATTGAGGAGAAGGTTGGCGAGAGGCCTTCCTACCAGATTGCTTCGATTGATTATTACTGACCTGGATCCAGCGATTGAAACTTTGTAGAAGTTCAGGAGTTTGATAACGCCTTTAGGCGTGCAAGGAACTAGCTCCTCATGACCCGAGGCCAGTTTGCCCGCGTTGATCGGGTGTAGTCCGTCAACATCCTTGTACGGGATTATTCTCTCGACGACCTTTTCTTCATCGAACCCTAGCGGCAGTGGCAGCTGAACGAGTATACCATTGACCTTAGGGTTGGTGTTAAGCTGCCCGAGCAAGGCTTCCAGTTTATCCTGTGGCGTGTTCCCGGGAAGGTGGTGGCTCTCGGAGCTTATTCCAACCTCTTCAGCGGCCTTATGCTTGGCTCTGAGATAGGAAGCGCTCGCAGGATCGTCTCCAACCTGGACTGTGGCGAGGAGAGGCTTAGTGCCATGTCTTCCGAGTTGTTCGACGTGTTGGGCGACCTGTTTCTTCACCTCTCCAGCCACCAGTTTTCCATCCATTAGAATAGCTGTCAATTCTTGAAGAGAACCCTCCTCCCCTCTAACTTCAACTGATCTTCTGTGAGGAGTCGGATTGCTTCCGGAAGAATTCGGTGCTCTTCCCTAAGGATACGGTTCGAAAGCGTTTCCACGGTATCGTCGTCGCGGATCGCGACGGGCGCTTGGAGTATGATGGGGCCAGCATCAACTTCTTTGTTCGCGAAATGCACGGTGCAACCACTGATTTTCGCGCCGTGCTCAATTGCTTTCTTCTGAGGATCCAGTCCTGGGAAGGAGGGCAGAAGAGAAGGATGTATGTTGATGATTCGCATCCTGAAGAGATCAACGAACTGGTCAGAGATTATTCTGAAGTATCCGGCTAGGACGACGAGGCCCTTTTTGGTTGTGACGCCATGTGACTCGAGGGCTTTGATGGTATGCTGGTCATACTCCCAGCTTCTCTTTGGGACACCGTTGTCGTCTAGGGTGGCTGTTTCAACATGATGTTTCTTGGCTACATCAAGAGCCGGTGCATTGGGTCGGTTGCTGATTACAATCTTGACCTTACACTTGGTGAGATAGTGATTGTCGATCGCGTCTAGGACGGCGTCAAGGTTTGACCCTCGTCCTGAAGCCAAGACGCCAATCGGGACCATTCAGCTGGGCCTTTTCTGTTCTATATGCGTCTCTTCGAGCAAGGGTTGTGAAGGATCGACCCTGCCGATCCTCGGAACCCATTCCGTCCTACTTCCCAGAATCCCATGTTCTTCCCTGTACTTGTATATCCGACGAACACGTTCTGCTGAGTTCGTTCTCTTCTTCAGCAGGTCTTCTGTGCCTATGTCAGTTCGATGGTAGAGCCCCCATCCATCAGTAAGCTGAATACTCGAGGCTGTTTTCTCGATTTTAGCGCTGGCTGGGGGTAAAGTGTGGTCCATGGCCATCAGTGCCAGAAGGCGGGACCCGCCTGTGACCACTTGATTATCATCTTGGAGGTCAGCACTTCCCCAGAAGAGATAGCAGCCGTTTCGTTTGATATTGGTCTCAAAGACCTGGACGGGGTGGCCTTTCGCTTTGTCTCGTTTTTCGGGGTAGCCGTTTGGAGCAACGACCTTCACGACCACAGCGTCCTCGTTGGTGAATTCGAGCTTCAGCTTTGACAGTCGTCTTTCAACGATGGCCTGGAAGATGTCGATAATGTCTGTCTTGAGCATGGCAAGCATGTTGAGGGCCTCCGGATCGCCTAGCCTTGAGTACATCTCGATAATTGTGGGCCCCTCGTTTTCTGTCAGCATCATCTGTCCGCCGACCATGCCGTGATAGGACTTGCCGGTTTTTTCCTGGATTGCCTGAACGATTCCTTCGACGATCTTGAGCGACCTGTCGTATTCTTCGCCGGTGATGAACGGGAGTGTTACGTCAGGACCTGAGATGCTTCCCATTCCGCCGGTCTCGGGCCCGCTGTCGAATTCGTGAGCGCTCTTATTGTCTTGGACTAGGGGAGTGCCCAAAATGGTCTTACCATCTGTGAAACATTGGAGAGAATACTCGGGACCCCAGGCCTTCTCTTCGATCAGAATCTTGTCTGCGATGTCCGCGTACGAGGCCATGCTGGCCTGGAGTGAATTGAAGTAGGCTTCCTTGAAATGCTGCTTATCATCGTGAAGGTAGGCCTGTCGGTCTTCGATCAGCTTTACACCCTTACCCCCAGACTGACGCGCGGGTTTGATGACGATGTTCTGAAGCCAGGGTTGCGTCTCGATGTTCTTCCGGATATAGTCCGAGGCCTCTCGTGGATTCTTGAAGGTTCGAAAGAGCAGCTTGCCAGGGAGATTATTCTCCCATTGCAGGCGTCGGAGGTCTGCTTTCGACCTTTCTATGATCGAGAGCTCTTGGCTGGCCCCAATGCACTGGATACCTTCTTTTTCAAGTGCATCTGGAATGCCCTGGAAGCCAGGCTCCTCTGGTCCTACAACCACAATGTCGATTCCCCAGCCTCGAGCAGATCTGACGATCGTCTTTGGATCCGTCGTTCTGCCGACGCGTAGCTCTCCTTGGTTGTCTTTGCAGATCTTATGGATCCCCGGGTTCCGATTTTCAGCGACCCAGAAAATCTCCGGTTTGTGATCACTGAGACTCAACTTCCAAGTAAGTGCGTGCTCACGTGCACCTCCTCCCACACCCATTACTCTCATCGTTTCGCGCCTCCGTTCTCGAAGCAACGTGTACAGAGATTTTGTCTTGGAATGCCTATGGCGCGCTGGAGTTCATCCACCGTCATGAACGATATACTGTCGGCTCTAACATTATTCGTGAGTTCTTTCTCACTCAGGTTGCTAGAGATCAGTTCGTCTCTGGGCGGGATCTCAACTCCGTAGGGACATGATGAGACGAGGGCGGGGCTTCCGATTCGGACATGAACTTGGTGAGCTCCGTCGCGTTTGAGATTGACAATGGTATTTCGCAGGGTGTTTCCTCGGACGACACTATCGTCTAGCAGCACGACATCTTTGCCTTCGAAGGCGCTCTTGATTGGGTTAAGTTTGAGATGTACTCCTATGAGACGTTCCTTCTGTGATAGTTTGAGGGCTGCACGAATGTTCTCTCCTGTCCGCATGAATCCGGGTTCTTGGGGAAGGCCGGACTCTTGGCTGTATCCATTCGCAATTGGGAGGGCTGTCTCTGGAACACCAATGACAACGTCTGCTTTAGCTGGATGAGCTTTGGCTAGTTCTCTGCCAATTTTGTTTCTGATCCTGCCAACTGGGAGACCGTTGACTTTGCTGTCGAGCCTTGCTAGGTAGACGTATTCGTAGCTGCAGAACTTGCCAGCGTCGGCCGCGGGTGTGCCTCCGCGAATATCCTCGGGAGTGAATATGACGACCTCTCCGGTCTCGACGGGTCCAGTGTGGTCAATGCCCATGACGTCTAGAGCGCAAGTCTCTGACGCGACGGCTGCAATATCAAAACCAACACTCCCTGTTTCCATAGGTTTTACGCCCAGGGGATTTCTTCCTGTGATGAGTTCTTGTTTGTGCGTGAGGGCGACGAAGGAGTATCCGCCTCCAATCTTGTTGACTATCATTGAAGTTGCTTTGAGGGATTCCTTCTCGCTGTGGAGGAGCTGCGAAAGCTGGCGTGCGAAAAGTTTGGTGGCTTCGCCGCGGTCTTCGTGGAGATCTGTCTTTCCGTCAAGTGCCAGAACTAGCTCGTAGGGCGCTTTGACATGGACCAGATAATCGTCGGAGTAAGAGGATGTTTGACCGATTCCGATGAACCCCTTGGGAAGACTTGTCTTGCTTTTCTGGAAGAATTCTTCGACACCCCCTTTTCCTGCGAGGGTATGCAGAGTTTTTTCAGGTCCGATTGTTGCGAGACTGACGGATTCTTGTCCTCGTCCTTGGAGGGCGCTTAGCCCAAAGTGGATGAAGTGGGATGCGGTCCAGGTTTCGCGCCCTTCGCCAAAGGTGTAGAAGCCTACAAGGCCTGGCATTGCTGTGCTAGGCCTTCATTTCTTCCCGAGTTCGAAGCACAGGATCTTTCTTTAGACCTAGATACTGGCCGGTGACGCAGGCGAAACACATCTCGTCCTTTCTGAGGCCTATTCCTTCGCTGAGGCCGTTGAGATCGTTGTAGCCGAGCCCGTCGACTCCGATTTCTCGTGCGACTTTCTTGTTGAGCTCCGCAATATTGAGCGTCTCACCATCCGCCTTGTTCGCAAGCAATTCTTCCCTTGTCGGAAAATCGATACCCATGTAGCACGGATGTCTGATGGGCGGGAAGGTGACGACCATGTAGACCTTCTTGGCACCCGCGTCACGGAGGGATTGTACAATGTTTCTGCTACTGGTTCCCCGGACGATGCTGTCATCGACCACGATGACATCTTTGCCGTCAACGACTGGTTTGATGGTGATGATTTCGCGAACGATCTCTTCACGGCTCTTCGCTGTTGGCTCAATGAAGCTGCGAAGGCTTCCCTTTCTTCTGTAGCGGTCTTTCATCAAACCCTCCTCCATCGGTACCCCACTTTCTTCAGAGTAGCCAAGGGCTGCGGGTCTAGCGGAGTCGGGGACCGGAATGACAACATCGGCCTTGAACGGGTATTTGCGAGCTAGGACTCTCCCAAGCTGTCGGCGCACGTTGTAGACATAGTGGTCATCGATCTTGCTGCTGGGGTGACCGAAGTATGTGTATTCGAACGGGCAATGGTAATGGCGTGGAGACTCAGCGAATCTTGTTATTTTGAGGCCGTCTTTGGTCAAGCTAACAAGCTCCCCGGGTTGAATATCCCGGACAAAGTCGGCTTGGAGAGCGGTGAACGCACAGCTCTCGCTCGCTACGATATGGGTATCTGTGTCAGGATCGTATCCTAGACAGAGGGGTCTGTAGCCGGCCTCGTCCCGGGCCGCCAATACCTCGCCATCGTGAGTTATCATGACGAAACTGTAGGACCCGCTCAGCTCCTTGCTCAATTTGTGGAACGCACGCGTCCAGTCCTGTTCAGCACGGTAGTGTTGGAGGAGACGGTATCCGGCCAGCTTCGTGTCAGTTGTGGAGCCCAATATCGGAAATTCTTTCTGGACGACAGGCTCGAGATCTTCGGTGTTCGCGATCGTTCCATTCTGGGCGATGGCGAACTCGCCGCGAATGTCGAGCGGGTGGGCATTCTCTAGGGTCGTCCGTCCACGGGTCGAGTAGCGTACGTGTCCTATTCCACGGTTGCTGGTGAAGCTGAGAATCTTCTTCACATTAGTATCGGCGCCTTGGCCGATCAGGCCTAGGCCCTTGAGTATGGGTTCGCCGGGGACAGCTATTCCCCATGATTCTTGGCCTCGGTGCTGGAGGGCCGCGAGTCCTTTGACGATCCGTTCGGCGACGGGCTGGTTTTGCATGGAGTATATGGCCAGGACCCCACAGTGTTCTTTCACAGCGTCGCCTCCATTGCACGCGGGATCGTTTCAGACCAGGCCCTTGAGGCTTCAGCGACAGGGATCATGATGATGGATTGTCCCTTCGAGAGAAATTCGATCCCGTTGTCAGTAACAGTTCCGACCCTCGCAGCGGGTATTCCAAGTCGTTTGAAAGAGTTGACTATTCTAGTTGTGTTCCTGGGTTTTGTTTCGAGGACGAATCTTGATCTTGATTCTGAGAATAGTAGGGTGTCGGTTCTGCCCGTCTTGTTGGGAATCTTCTTGAGTTCAACAGTTATGCCTTTGCGACCTTGAACCGCCATCTCTGCCAGTGCAACTGCTAGTCCACCCTTGGAGACATCGTGGGCGCTTTCTACATGGCCGTTTCTCAGGATCCTCAAGAGTGATCGCAAGAGTATCTTCTCTTTCTTCAAGTTGACTCTGGGGACCTTGCCACCTGTGAGCTTGTGTATGTGTTCGTAGTATTCGCTTCCACCCATTTCACTGGAAGTGTTGCCGACGACGACTAGATCGTTCCCTTCTCTTCTGACAGCCTGCAGAATACGTGGAGTCTCTGACTCTACGAGACCTATAGCGGCGATGACGGGCGAGGGTTTGATCGCCTTGCCGCTGGTGGAATCTTCATTGTAGAAGCTGACCTTGCCACCAACGCATGGGACCCGGATAGCTCTGAGATAATTGGAGATGGCTCGAATTGCTTCCTTGAACGTCCAATAAACCTCGGGATTTCCAGGGTCTCCAAACTGCAGGTGATCGACAACCGCGACTGGCTCTGCACCACTAGCGATGAGATTGCAGAATGTCTCTGATACGACTCCCATAGTTCCATAGTAAGGATCTACATAGCATTGTTTGCTGTTGCCGCCGGTTGTGAGAGCTATGGAGCGTTTGTTGGGGAGACGTAACAGTGCAGAATCGGCCTGCCCAGGCTTGACGACCGTTCGGATTCCAACTTCGTGGTCATACTGACGGTATACCCATTCCTTGCTCGCAATCTCTGGGGTCGAGAGAAGTTGGAGGAGAGCCTGATCGAGATGGTCAGAAATGACCGGCTCGGGAACTTCAGCGATATCATCGAGATATCCTGGTCGCCTCGTTGATCTTGGTGAGAGCGGTGCTTCAGCGACAAACTTGGCGGGCGCATTAGCGGCAATCTCATTTCCCTGTCTGATGATCAGCAGATCTTCCTTGGTGACCCGACCTATTTTCGAGTAGCTCAGTTCCCACTTGTCAAGGATACTTGATAGCTTCTTCTCATCCCTTTCTCGGATTAGGAGGAGCATTCTTTCTTGCGATTCCGATATCATGATCTCCGCGGATTGCATGCCTGGCTCGCGTGTCTGGACCTTGTTCAGGTCAATTTCCATGCCTGTTCCAGCCTTCGCTGCAATCTCTGATAGTCCGCAAGCTAGGCCCCCACCTCCGAGATCTTTCATTCCCCGGAGAATGCCAGCATCAACTGCTTCTAGGATCGCTTCGATGATGAGTTTCTTGGTGAAGGGGTCCGGAACTTGGACGGCTGATCGTTCCGTCTCGGACTTTTCGGTGAGCGTCTTGCTAGCGAAGCTAGCGCCTCGGACGCCATCTCGTCCCGTTCTTCCTCCGACAAGATATACTAGGTCTCCTGGATTGCGTGCTTCGCCCAGGACTAGCTTGTCTTTTCGGCCGAGACCGACGCAAACTACATCGACGAGACAATTTCTCTCGAAGGATGGGTCGAACTCCACTTCTCCCCCGACGGTTGGGACGCCAATGCAGTTGCCATAATCGGCTATTCCTCGAACTACGTTATCGAAAAGCCAGCGGGTGTGAGTGCTTTCTATCGATCCGAACCTGAGCGGGTCGAGGAGGGCAATGGGACGTGTTCCTAGACTGAGAATGTCACGAACTACTCCTCCTACGCCGGTGGCTGCTCCGCCATAAGGATCAATGGCGCTGGGATGATTGTGTGATTCTATGTGGAGTGTTATAACCCAGCCGTCGCCAATGTCGATGACTCCCGCGTCGAAACCCGGTCCGACCAGGACTCTTGGCCCCTTGCTCGGTAGTTGTTTGAGGAGTGCTTTGCTGGACTTGTAGCTGCAGTGCTCAGACCATTGCGCTTCAAGCATAGCCCACTCAACCTCGTTAGGCTCGCGTTGGAGCTTCTTGACTGCGTATTGGACCTCCTCATAGGTGAGATTGGGCCTCTGCACTTCAACCAAGGTTAAACTTTGAGGCGCCTCAATGGCAGATCGGGTCATGGTGTTTGCTCCCTCCCTCGACTAACGAGGAGCGTCGCGCGAGAACCTGTAATTGCTCCGATTATGAAGGCGATGATGAACCCGGAAAGGCCGGCGAGGAGATATGCAAGGAGACCCGCCACGACTCCCGCGATGAGCCCTGCCACAAGGGCAGTTGCGCGCGGATACGTTCGCTTTTTGGGGGTAGATTCTTTTGTCAAATGTTATTGAATCTCCTCGTTCTTTTGCTCCTTTTTCGGAAGGATCAGGCCAACGCCTAATGCGATCAATATGAAACCGTAGAAACCGCCGAGAAAACCGACGCCTGCGATGTAGGTGACGGAGAAGAACGCAAAGAGTGAGATGATGCCGAGGGCGATGGAGAATATGCCTAAAACTAGACGGCGAATCGAGCGGGTCTGCTGGGTCAAATTACTCCTCTCCAAGAGAATGTTTGAGGGTCTCAGCCATTGAGTCAAAGATGATTCTACCATACGGATGATTGTCTGGAGATAGAATTGGGAGAGAGGCCCTCTCTGGGTGGGGCATGAGTCCCATAACGTTTCCTTCTTTGTTACATATTCCGGCGATGTTGTCTAGGGAACCGTTGGGGTTTGAATCCTCCGTAGGGATATCATTCTCGTCGACGTATCGTAGAACTATTTGCTTGTTCATTTCTAGTTCAGCGAGCTGGTCCTTGTCGAGATAGTATCGGCCTTCGTTGTGAGCGATTGGAATCCGCAGGATCTGTCCCTTGATGGCCTGTCTTGTGAACGGTGTTCTAGTCGACTCTACTCGCAGTCGTGTCCATTTGCATACAAATCGTAGGCCGGTGTTTCGGAGGACGGCACCGGGTAAGATTCCGGCTTCTACTAAAATCTGGAAGCCGTTGCATATTCCAAGGACTGGTTTGCCTTCATCTGTCGCCTCTCCGATAGTTTCTAGACTGGGGCTTGCGGCAGCTATTGCGCCAGCGCGGAGATAGTCGCCGTATGAGAAGCCTCCGGGAAGAACGTAGGCGTCATAAAGATCATTTTTCAGGTCTTTGTGCCATACAAGCTCTGTTGGGATCTTCACGATTTTCTGGAGAATTTCTAGCGCGTCTAGGTCGCAATTGCTTCCAGGGAACTGGACGACAGCGACCTTTACCATTATGCAGGGTTCCTAAAGTAGTGAATTTCGTCGCCTATTAAGCCCTTTTTTAACACGCTCGTGTCACCCTATCGATTGAAGAAATACGGGTCCGGATACCGATGGCACAATCAAATATCACTAGTCATTCTGGCACTCAAGGAAGTCTGCCCCGAGAGTACCAGCCTGGTTACCTTTCCGAACTAATAGAGCGATTCTCTGTGAGAAGCCTCACGCTGACTCCGAAGCAGAGATTCGACAAGAGAGCTGACGGAAGGACGCGGGTAGGTCGAACAGAGTTCGATCAAGTCGTCAAGACTTCTATCCTCGAGAGTGTTCGGATGGTAGGAGACGATTATCTTGACCTAATCCTCTCTTTCCTTCAGGAGAGAAACGGTATCAGGGACTTCGACCTAGAAGACGTAGACGCTGCCCTTGACTCCGTCTTCTCACGGTTCTCGATCGCCATCAAGCACGTCATAATGTTCCAGATCTGTTCCACCCTAAAAATCGAACCGCAAAAACTTCTGAAAACCTTGGAATGGACGATTCAAGAAATACGATCCAGCTGTTGGTAAATCGTGCGCACATTATTCACGAACCTGCAGTCTCACGTGAGTCCAGAACTCTTCAAGATCTACCTATCTCTAAAGATCTTCTGATGTGTCATGGGGACTAGTTCAAGATCAGATTTGAACCGGAGAGCTTAGCACCTTCTTCACTGCGTTCCTGTCCCTAAGCAGGTAGTAGGTTGAGTGCCTCGTTTTGAGGCTGACCTTGCTGATGCCCTCGATCACGAGCCTCATCAGCTTCGTGGGGTGAACCTCAACATCACTCCACTGCCAGCCCCGGTAGTCCGCCTCGTCTTCTCCCGATTTCTCATGAACCATGGCAAGCTTCAGGGTTTTCTGGTGCTCCGGAAACCGCTCCAAGAAAACCCGCACTTTCTCTTCCTCTGAGCCAGAGTCTAGAAGCTGAAACGATGAGAGGTATTGTGTCAGTATGTCTCCTTCGCCTAATTGAAAGAGACTGCGATCTCAATATTTCAATGATGCAACTACATTTGGTTGCAATTGTAGTCGAATAAGGTCAGGAGACCTGTTCCATTTCCATTAGGAAAAAACGCTTATAGGGACTTCTGGCAAATTCTTCTCGTCTTGTAACGGTTTGACAGAGATTACCACCACCCGCGCTCCGCACTCGAAATCAGTTGTCAGAAGCATTCGACTAGACGAGGATGTTGACAAGTCCCTTCACAATTACGCCCGGCAGGAGGGGATCAGTCTCAATTCCCTAGTCAATAGGGGGCTCCGAAGGTATGTTCTCTGGGACATTAACGCTTCACGGTTCGGTGGCGTCACCTTAGCTGGTGCCAGTCTCACGAGAATCATGAACTATCTCTCCGATGATGAAGTTCGGGAGTACGCCCAGTGGGTTGCCGATAACTCTGTGAGAGACTTCGTTACCTTCTTCTTCGGCGAGGTCACTCTTCAGACACTTCTGAAAGGGCTGCAACTCTTAGCAGCCTACGGAGGCCACTTCGAGTACGAGGAATCAACTAGCGGCCATGTTACGACTGTCGTCCTGAAACACGGGAGGGGAATGAAGTGGTCAATCCACTACGGAGAATGGGTGAGACTATCTGTCGAAAAACTTCTTGGGTTGAAGGTCGAGACAGAGAGGACCGAAAACCAGGTTATTTTTCGCTTTCCTCTACCGACGGGCAAAGAACTAGGAAACTTGGACGATAGTTCTAGGATTCGGCATTCTAGTATCGTGGAATCAAGACATTGAGAGCATGTTTTGCTAGGTCACTATCCTGACCTGGCAGATGTGCGCTGCGGGGTTGTAAATCCGGAGATCATCACAGAGTTTCCGAACAAGCTGCTTAGCGTCCTCCGCGGAGCTGGCTTCAACGTTCATACGCAAGAGCTTGCCGGCCCGAACGTTCGTCACTTGTGAGTAGCCTCCCTTGAGGATCAAATTGTGGTGAATCGTCTCCCCCTCAGGATCCCGAGCCAGTGGCTTATTCTCTACCACTACTTCTACAGTGAAATTTGGCGACGACATTGCAAATAGATTATTTCATGGCTCCCTTAATCTCTTATTTCGGACAGCCCCAGCAAGGGCCCGAAGAGTTGACATTCTAGCCAAGTTGGGCTGATTATAGTCTAGATGTTGTCTCACGAATTCCTGCCACGCGCCCATTCAAAGAGGTTGGGAGAACTCGACGCGTCAAACTGGAAGAACCTAGAATCTGGAAAGAATATTTCACGCATTGACCCGGCGATACGCGGGATTGTTTCATCGCTTAACGATAAGGGATACAAGACTTTCTCGTCTTGCAGCGGAGGCCACTGGGCAAATCTTCGACGGAGATTCGACCGTCACGAGAGCGGTTACATCGCCTTCTCGCCTCCATCAAGAGTTCCCTTCGCCCTCTATCTCGCCCTCCGTGAAAAGAATCAGGACTTCATGTTCGAAGCGGAAGCCGTGATACATGATGGAAACGGGGACAGAAGGGAGACGATCTACACCCAACTAGACTGGCAACTACTCGACCAGAGAAAACCAAACCTGAGATATTACGAGAACTTGTTCTCCGAAATACAGGACTCGATTGACAGTCTACCTCGATGGCAAGACGGTCATAAAGAGGTCTTGACAGGCCTCTTGGGAAAACCCCAGCTATCTGTAGGATCGAGGATCGTAACTGGCCAGATGAAACGATTCACACGTTAGACTGAAAAATTCTCAAACTTCGAATATTTCCGAGAGGGATTTAATGCCATGACGAGACTGTTACGACCGAAAGTTTAGCATTGACAACTTCCAGAATCAGTGGTCCATGAGCGAGTCAACGGGTTCTCTTTTACTTCTGGACAAGACCGCTGAACGGTTCCGCTACTTTGCTACCAAGATCTATGCCGATCGGTCACCGCTTTACATCAATCTCGCCCTCAGAGTTGCGGAGGACCCTGAACTCCTCAGGCTAGCAGCCGGCGCTCAAGAGAAAGCTGCTCTCCCCAACCTGTTCTTTGCCGCCGTGCATCTGTTGTTGCTCAAAGGCGAGCACCATCAGCTCGCCGCCTTCTATCCAAGCCTGAACAACTCCTCTCGGCACTACGACTACGTCTATCCGTACTTCCGTAGCTTTGTACTCGAGCATCCGGAAGATATCCGGGAGATCATGAGGACTCACTCTGTTCAGACGAATGAGGTTGGCCGCTGCGCTTTGTTGATTCCAGCGTTCGAACTTGTAGCGGCTCAAACGAAACGTCAGCCCTTAACCATGATTGAGATTGGTTCCAGCGCAGGACTCACTCTGCTATGGGACCAGTACCATTATTGGTATGGAGAGCGCTTAGAGTGCGGAGACCCGAACTCCCCAGTAAAGATCGAGTGCTCCCTTCGCGGAGAAAATCGTCCTCCGATACCAAGGCAATTGCCAAAGGTGGTCTCTCGAACAGGCATAGACCTTTCCCCCATCGACCTCAATGACGCCCAGAATGTTCTATGGTTGCGAGCTCTCGTTTGGCCTGACAATCCGAAACGAGCTAGACAACTGGAACCCGCCATCCAGGTTGCCAAGCAAGCTCCTCCCAGAATCATCAATGGAAATGCTTTCGACCTCCTACCCGACCTCATCGGGAAAATCCCAGACAAAGTACCATTGTGCATCTACCACTCGTTCACCCTCAGTCTGGCCAGCAAAGAACCACGTGAGAAGCTGCACTCACTCCTGACAAAAACATCTCAGAAGAGAGACATGTCTCTCGTCTGGATAGAGTGGCCCTCAGAGTCAGAAACCCCTCTACTAGGTCTGGCAAGATTCATTGACGGAGTAAGAACAGAGAAAATCTTGGCCCGGTGCCACGCACATGGAGAATGGCTAGAATGGATGAACCGCCCGGACTGAGTGATTCGAGTCCACTCCTTGCCCAGAGAAGATTCTCAAAGAGGAAGAAGGAAAGCCCTAGAGGCTCGTGGGCTCATACCGACTCACGAGTTTGGGAGCGAGATCCAGAAGTAGCGACCTGCCCCTGTTCCCTTTGTCCAGCCCGGGATTGAAGGCTGTTAGATCTACAACCTTGAGCTTGTCTGTGGAATGTAGCGCATGGAAGATCTCGAGAATGTCCTGACTGGACAACCCTCCTTGCTCGGGAAAATCCACTCCCGGCATGACAGATGGATCTAGAACGTCCACGTCGAGATGGGCGATGACCCAATCGCATGAGCCACCTAGAAATCTAGCGATCTGAAGGGCAGCCTCTTGCGCGCCCCGTTTCTTCAACTCTGCTGCCGGGAAGAGCTTGACAGAGCCACCGAGGAGTTCGTCCTCGCCCGGGTCGAGGGACCGCGAGCCAACATGGATGACATTCTTCTCGTCCAAAAGTGGTCTTTGGGACTCGATATCCGCGGTTAGTCTCGGGCCTTTGCCGCACGCGATAGCTAAAGGCATGCCACCGATGAAGCCTGATGGGCTTGTGTCTGGAATGTTGAAGTCGCCATGGGCATCAAGCCATACCATTCCCGGTTTTCCTTTGTAAACTGTTTTCAGCCCTGCGAGACTTCCCGGAACGAAGGCACAGTCACCGCCGAGGCAGAAGGTGATCCTGGACGAGGTGGCTTGCTCGGCGAGTTTGTCTCTGACCCTACGAGTTCCTTCCACGAATTCTTCAAAGTTCCTGAGGTTCTCAGGACCATGATCGCGTTTGATGGAAGGGCAATCGATGTCGCCGAGATCGATGAGTTCGCTGTCTGCGAGCTTTATTCTATGGACGATCCCTGCTCTCCTCAGACTCTTGACCGCGTCGCCCATACGCCGATATTTTGCCAGAGTATAGAACGGGATTCCGACGAACGATACTCCCAAGCTACTCCTACTCGTTCCTTTTGTTTAGTACCCTAAAGCGGAGTTTAGAGTGACGTGCCTCTTAAGGCTCGGCACTTTGCGAAGACAATCGACGGTCAATGCGCGAGACCATATTTGACGAGTCCTACAATGTGCGAGAGGTATTAGATGATGTCATTGAGCGAGTTGCCCTCCGCGAGAAGCTCCTAGGGACAGCGAAACAGTTCGCGGAGAAAAAGAGAGAAGACAAATTCACTTTGGCGATCAAACAATTTGAGAATCTCATGGTCGACTTTCTGCGCCTCTACCAGCCCATTCTCGATAGGCTGCGTAGTTATCGGGAGGGAATGCAGAAGGAGATTACAACTCTAAGATCGTCACTCGCAACGGTGAATGGAATGCTCGAAGTCTCAAGGGGCATCGAGGGACTAGCTCCAAGGATCCAGCAGCTGGAAGCAAACGGACAGGAGCTTGATGCTACTATCAATGAGAAGATGAAGATGGCAAACAAGATAGACGACTTGTTCAACAGGATCCGGCCTTTCCAAGGCGGAGCTCCCGGACCGATAGGTCGGGATTCTTTGTCTGACGTACTAGCGGGAATGCCTAAAGATCTCTTCCCAGAAGCCCCCGAGCCGGCGAACGAGAAGACCAGGAAAGCCGGCAGCCGAAACTAGAAACCAAACGACCCTTTCCCCATCTTCGACAATAACGGTTACAGCACTCCATTATCCGGCCGACTTTCCATACGACAATCGACAACATCCTTGGCGACGAGAAGGCAGATACATTCAGCGAGAGCAGTACACTCCTTACTCGACGAGGACCTTCGCGTCTCCACTCACAAGAGCATCATCAAGACGCTTGGACGACAATACACCGATGCGGCGCAATTCTTTGTCGAGCTTGTCGTCAACTCCTGGATGTGGGGAGAAGCAACAAGGGTCGAGATCAAGATCCCTGATTCCGGGTCCCATATCGAATACGAGGAATGGGGCCATGGAATGGACCTCGAGGGCCTGCGAGAGTTTCTCACCAAAGGAAAAACAACCGGCGAAGGTTTCTCGCCGAAATACAAGCGTCCGATTCGCGAGTCGTATGGGATGGGCAGTCTTGCCTGGCTGACTCTAGGCCGCGAGCTGGAACTCCAAGTCCACAAAGGACGGTTCGACCGGACAATCATGCTCACTGAGTCCCTCATCGATCGTCACTGGGCGCCGACTGACCAGTCCACCTGGAAACCCATGCGAGTCATTCAAGCACCGCTGAACCACGACGGGTTGAGAATCAGGATCAAATCGCTAACGAAGAAAACTGATCCCGGAGACGTCCGCAGGGCTCTGCTTGCTCGAGCGAACGTCCTTGCGTTGCGAGGATACGGACCGTTCGAAGTCTACGTTAACGGCGAGCCGGTGAAACCAGAAGAACTCCGCGGCGCAACGCTCCTCCCTGTCAACATTGCCACAGAATACGGGAAGATTACCGGCGAGGTCTTGATTCTTCCTATCTCAAAGACACGCGCTGGAATCTCTGAAGCAGGTATGAGCGTCCAGCAGAAACACATCACCTGTCTGCAACACCAGTTCTTCGGTCTCGATCAGTATCGAATTCATGGGCTGAACCGTATTCAGGGTTGGGTCAACGCCGACTTTCTAAGGCGACTGCCCGGTGGCAATGAGTTCGAACGAGACAGTGCACAGTGGAAAGTGTTTGAGAAGGCCATGCGGGGGTTTGTTCGGAACAGGGTCTACAAGTTCCTTAGACAGACAGCCAGCCGCAGAGAGCTCCGCAGCATACAATATCTGAATCGAGAAATTGCAGAGAGATTGAGGCGTAGTCTGCGGCGCAACATCGAGATACTCTCAAAAGCGATACTCAAAGCCAAGACAACGTCCAAGACCAGTCAGACGACACATAACGTGGCGAAAAAGGAAAACGGGTTGGGTCTCCGGAAAGGCCGAAAGTCGAAGACTCATCCTCGGGACGCCACGCGTAGCGTCATCCATCTGAAAGACCAGGTCCTCGCTTTCGACATCGCGCACGGAGGGGATCGGGGCCAGGCGTATGTTGAGACTGACAAGAATGGGGCTCGAACGGTTTTCGTGAACATGGATCATCCTATGTGGAACGTGGAAGCCAGTCTAACCCCCACTAAACTACGGTACTGCATCCGCCAGATACTCGAACGGTCGATCGCTGAAGACATACTGCCCGCGAATCCGTCGACACCTGAGGAAGCCTACTCAGTTCTAGACGCATTGTACAACGACGCTTTGGCCTAGCTTTCCTAGAAATCCATACGAGACAACGGCTCTTTCCATAGAACTTTATACTCAAGGCGCGGATAGCAAACTCGGTCATCATGCCCCAGAAGAATGGATCGTCTCCTTCCTCTCTTGCAGAGGTCTTGGAGAAAATGGCTGAGAAAGACTATGCGTTCAATTTCGATGTGACCATGGAGCTCGCAACTTCATCCTTGCGAGTTGGGACGGTAAGGGTCCATGGCAAGGTCGAGTCCGCGGCGCTCAAGAAGAGATAGGCTCCAATAACGAGGTCCGAATCCGTCCACCAGTCAGGGTGGGCCTTGACCGAGTAAGGCTTCTTTCTCGCAGTCAAAGCATCGATAGGTGCGCTCTGTCTTCCACTTTCCAGTTGGGTCGAGAATCTGTTTTTCCTGCGCGTTGAGTTCGCTGTATTCGAACTGGCCACCGCATCTGTCGCAAAGATGTTCCACTAAGATTACCATCTGAGCGGGCCTCGCATCGCTACTCATAAACAGTCGCTACTTGATCCCCGCAACACATTTACCGGGCGCGGTCTCTTCAACCATCAGCATTGTCATCCAGTTCGAATTCGGAGAAGAGTAAAAGGATAGAGCAGACGTTTGACGAGTTCAACGAGTCTTGGCTCGTTTACTGGAACGCCTACATCGAACTGCAGAATCAATTGTATGAGAGTCTGAAGACGGCGCGAGAAGTGACCTGGCTCGGCGCGACCGACTCCGCCAAGATGAGCGAGATCAATGCGGCTCAACGACAGTTGTTCTCGACCATGCCACGCCGGCTAGACTATGTGCCACTGGGACAGATCAACCGAAGTATGGATTACGCGCTCAGCAAGATCAACGAACTACTGGCAGCGCTTGTGTCTGAGAAGGAGAAGTGCAAGAGGCTGGAAGACGCGATAGACATCCTTACGGACAAGGCAAACAGGACGAAACAAGAGTTACAATCTGAGTCGTAGTCAGATAGATAGCTTCTCTACGCGGGCACCTGGATGCTCTTTCCCTCGTATTTGGTATAGAGATATTTCGCCGCAGGTATTCCTTGGATGGTTTCAACTTCGGCGTATAGAAGGCCTTCTTTCTTCAGGACTAAGAGCGTTTGATGGAGAAGCAGAGACCCGATTCCTTGTCTTCGATGATTAGGCGAGACAACTACTCCAGTGAAAAACCGGCCCTTGCCTGAGTTTTTCTCCGAGATTATCCCGTTGATCCCAACAATCTTCTCCTCCCTGTCGACAATCAAAAACTTCGCGCCCAGTCGTTTCGTAGAATCTAGAAACCATCTTGCGGCACTGTTCGGTGTCCATTTCTTGAGGTAATTCTCCCATGGAGAACCTTCCTCCTCTCTAAGACCTGTGTACCATACCTCAGCTACAGCTCCTATTTCGCCCTCTGAGGCAAGCCTGACTCGGATCCCTACAGGTTGATTGGATTCCTGGTTGTCGAATTTGGACAGATCCCATCGGAACACGCAATAGAAAGGACCGAAAGGAGACAGTTTCCTATTCACTCTCTTCCCGCCACGAGTTTCGTTCGGACATTTTCTTCTGAAGAGAAGTAACGACTTCTGTGAAATTGGCAACTGTAGTTGTTTGAATCTCCTGTTCCTTGCAAAGCTCCGCGAGCTTAGAATTTTTAATCGCGAATCTCAAGTCTGCGTTTCTCAGGGCCTGTAGATCCCATCGTCCATCCCCGATGTAGGCGACCGCTTCAGCCTTCGTCCTATAGTATCTGACGATGTCATCTTTGAAGCTAATTGATCGTTTGTCCTTCAGTTTGAGAAAGTCGAATTTGATGCCGGTTGGCATGCATTTCGCCGTTGCCGCGAACAATTCCACTTTGTCCATCAGATTCTCGCGCGTTAGAAAGTGTTTGATGACGAAGTCCAGACCTGCACTGACCACGACGAGCGGGTAGTGGTGTGTCTGGCAATATTCGGCTAAATTGTCGAAGCCGGATCTGAACTTGGTAACTTGATCGAGTTCCTTCAAGATCTGGGATTTTGACGCTCTTACCATTCCGCCCTGTCTTCGGAGGCATTCGTCAAGTGTGATTTCTCCCCTGACATATTGGTCATCAACAGCTCTCCAGTCGCCTTGACCGAGTTTCTCCACAACATTCTGGAACGTGTCATTGAGAGTAACTGTGCCGTCAAAGTCGCTTAGTACTGCGAGCTTCATTCCAAACGAGACTTCTCTACCTGACCAGCATTAGATAGATATTGAAAACAATGAGCTTGCAACAGGTTCGGAAAAGGTTCACGCAAAGCCTATCATGGCTAGCGATTTTCTTCATCCCATGAGCGAGCGTTTCACGGCTCGTGCTGCCGTGGAATTCTGGGCATCCCAACACGGCGTTTCGATCGACCGACTTGGACTGAATCCGATCGTTGTAGGTTCATGGGACCTCAAGACAGTAAAGTCTCTTGCCAAAACGGTCAAGGCAAAGCCTTCTCCATCGTGGTGGTGGGGGCCGCGGTTTCCGCTCTATGACGGAGAGGTCGGCGGTAGAAGGGTCTCGTTTGTGAACCTCCCGTTAGGGGCGCCTGCAACCGTCATGGTCATGGAAGAGTTGATCGCTTGCGGGGTACGAGTCTTCATAGGGCTAGGACTCGCTGGCAGCATTCAACCCGAAGCACCGATCGGTACTTGTTTCATTCCAACCTCATGTATCAGAGAAGAGGGAACCTCGCCGCACTACCTGTCAAGTGAAGAGGGGCTTCGCCCAGCTCAGCGCCTTGTGCGCGCGCTTGAGAAGGCGCGCTTGAAAAAGGGGATTGTCGCATACACCGGTCCTATCTGGACTACCGACGCGCCTTATCGGGAGCTGGTGACGACTATCGAGGAATATCGACTACGCAACGTCCTAGGCGTAGACATGGAAACATCCGCCATGTACGCGATTGGAGTCTATCGGAACATAGAAGTCTGCAACCTACTAGTCGTGAGCGATGAGCTGTGGAGAGACTGGAAACCAGGATTCGGACGCCCCGAGCTTAGAAATGCGTTGAAGCGGGCAGGGGAAGTGGTCTTGGAAGCAATCACAACCCTGCGGACATAAACGGGTTTCGGGAAACGATCCCAGTTATCTCCTCAACTCCTTGCGTTATTGAGCAAGGCTAGTTGCGCCTGTGCAAGACCGCAATTCGGGCACATGAAGACTCCAGAGCCCATTTCCGTGCCACAGCTCTGACAATATGTTATGATTGGAGTCGGACCCTTATTGGACCGTTTCCGTTCTTGTCTGATCAGGAGTGCAACAGCTAACGACACCAGCGCTCCGTATCCCACGACGACGGGTATGATGATGGAACGAATTATTCCTAGCAGTGGGCTGGGTGATGGCGTTGTCTTGTTGGTGGATGTAGACGGGCCCCGACCGGAGCTGGGTGGATTTGAGCCGGGATTGGTGGACGTGATCGGATTGTTTGTAAGAATCAGGGTCTCGTTGAGGCCCGACGGCCAGAGCGGAATCCATTCTTGGGCTTGAGAATCCAGATACTGCCAAGACCGGATGTCAATCGACACATTGTAATTTCCAGGTCTAAGACCAGATGGGACGTTTATGACCGAATTGTACGCTGTATACCCCTGACCAAAGGAGAAAGGCGTTTCGAGGGAGAAGTTGTATTTGCCGAAACTTGTCGAGATAGTTAGATTCGTGAACCTTATTGTTCCTGCTTCCGTATCGTTGATAGTTATCGGGATCGAGATCTGATAGCCAGGGCGTCCTGTTATTGGAGGGCTCGCGTCCAAGGTAGGATATACGACCGGCGTCAGTCCCGTTACCAACCCATGAGCACTAGCTACCTCGGCGGTACCATTCGAGGAGAAGTACTGGCCGAGAGATGCACTTAGTGAGACTGGTTGGGTAGTGTTGTCTCTGAAGAGAGAGAGTCCTGTGTTTGTATCCCATTCATCCATCCACATCCAAGCAGATGAAAGACCGGTTCCGATCGCATTGTACGTGACCGGGAGCCCGGCTCCGTAGTATGGACTACGATGGTATTGCTCAGTCATCAATCCTGAGAAAAACCCGTTCGGAGAGTCCAGCCTGGATTGAAGGCCGACAAAGATGGTGCCAAATGCTGTGTATGAGTGTGACGAAACTGCTCTGGTTTGCCAGTCCATGGCCTGCATCACGACGGACCCCGAGGAAAAGTTGAGACTGAGTAGTACAAGATCTCCTGCACTTACTGCCCTATTGAAGCTCTGGAGTCCTCCTCCACCGTTGGACGGATCAATGGAAAAACCGTTGGAATCGAAGACTTCATAGTTCATGCTGAATCCCGAGTTTACCGCACCTGACGTGAGTGGCCAATTGTAGGAGAGACCAACTTGGTACCAATAGCCGGAATCTGTCAGACCGTTGACCAGATACCCGGGGCCGACGTTGTCGGGACCCGTAAACGCGACAGCCGTCACGTTGAAGGCTAGTTCTGAAAAATTCTGCGTGAATGTGACACCGACCTGCTCATCATAGGGAACGGCCGAAGCGACCGAGGCCGAGCGAAGAGCTTGACCGCTAGACCGATAGGAGCCCAAGGGAGAACCGCTTACAGACTGCTGCGAATAGTGATTCAGCGGATTGCCAGATAGAGCGAGACTGAGGATCAACGGAAACAGCAAGAGCCCTCTGGATTTCGGACGAATCAGGGGACTAACGAAGCGGATCATGCGTTTTTCCCAGAGGCAAGCTAAGGCCGAGGTTCGAACTATCGTTTTCCGAAGCAATAGACTTTGGGGCTTCGAATCTTTCAGGACCCGGTGACAATCAACTGATAGGGCTTCGCCACGCTTGAGGGCAAGCTCGCGATCCTCGGAGTCTAGGAAATTGTTTCTAGAGCCTTGGAGGTAAGCTTGTTTTTCCCGGTGAGATAGCCGTTCGTCTGCAACACGTTCGTTTCCCTCTCAACCTGTTTCTTGTCCATCGAGAGGTTTTTGGCAACATCCTTTGGCTTTCCAAACCCCTGCTGGTATCTTGTCAAGATCAACAGCTGTGACCGGGTCATATCATTGGGCAAGTTTACTGGACGCGCGTTTCCCCGTTGAACGCCCACCCCTGCAGGCATCATGTTCTGGACCTGACGCATCATCTGCGACATGTCAATGTTTGGCCGCGAGTAAGTCGCCGCTTGTGCAGTGCTCAGCACCCGTTGTAAGACGCTGTACGTCGCGAACCCGGTCAATCCAGCTGCCCCAATAGGTAGGGCCGGACTGGCCTGGATTCCGAGAAGACTTCCCAGGGAGCTGTCCTTGCCAAGTACGTTCAGTAGGCTGGGAAGATAAGCCCCGAGTGGTGAATAGGAGCCTGATAAGAAGAGGAGAGGAAGCGCGGCGCCTACAAGAGAGATGATAGCCCTTAGAAACGACCTTACGACCATGAATATCCGCAGGTAGACTCCTATCATATTTGGATGGCTTAAAGTCTATCTGATTTGGTCGATGGAAATTCCTTGCTCAAGATGAAACCGTTACCGATTATCGCTCTGATCCTAGTTGTGGTAGCGGCGGTGGGTGCTGCCATCTACTATTCACGTGAAGCATCGATAGTGGGTACTTCCTCTCTCTGCAGAGACCCGACCAACATTAGGAGCCACGTTTACAATCCTGCAAGACTGCGAGCGGTCAAGGATTGCGTGACTGTTTCTGGGATCGTAGACAGTGCGATCGCGGAGTTTGATGGAGACTACCACGTATGGTTCCATCTTGACCTGCAATACGTCAACCTGCTCAACGGCGCAAACAACGATTATCTGCCGGGGGACCTGTTGGCTGAGATCATTTGTGCAACCACGGTCAGTCAGCAAGATGCTGTTCTATCTTGTCAGAACTATTCTAACCAGATTCCCATACCGAGTGTACGCCAAAACATCACAGTGACCGGACCTTATGTTCTAGACAATAACCATGGGTGGATGGAAGTTCATCCGGTCTACTCGCTAATTTTAGCATAGGTTGAAGGGACAGGTCCTTTAGGAACTCTTTATCGGGGTTCCGTGTCTTTCGTCAGGACAGATCCATTCGCCGAGGCCGACCCGAGAGATTCTTCGATAACACATGCGACCGTGAGCCAGGCACAACATCCTTCCGTGAGCGACTTCGGGCAGTTCATTCGCGTTCGTGTGTGCCTCCCCATTGGAAGGGCTCAGCCTTTCTGGCTCTCCTAGGGGAGTCCTGTGCGAAGGATCTTCCTCGCCCATGATGGAAGCTCATTGCTTCTAGAGTTCTTGGTGTCCGTTAAGCATTGCTCCTCAGGAGGGAATCTTTCTGACCCAAAAGGTACCTGTCTGATCACTCATTTTTTCTGAAAACTATTTTGCGACCATTGTCCCGGGGCTTGGAGATGGAACCTGAGGACTAGAAGACTTGGGAACTTCCGGGAGTTCTCCACTCCTTATCCTCGACCGGACCAAGTAATATGCTGTAGCATTTATCGTCGCGGGAATGAGTGCCAGCAAGCCCAATAATTGTACTTGGCCTTGGAGAGCTTGGAGAGAAGTGATCAGAGAGAGTGTGTTAGCAGGGTTGCCTGAGGTTGCTTGTTGTATTGCGTTGGTGAGTGCTTGACTCACCAGGTAGAATACCAGAATACCGGTGACTAAACTTGCGACATATCCGGTCCACAACAACAATTTTCCAGTAGAGGTCTGAAGTGCGTATGTGAAGAGGAGAACAGCTATGCCGCTCACAGCCGACGCGACGATTGCTACAATAAGAAACTCGTTGAAGGCAGTAGAAAAATACTGCCCGATGGAGGTCGACGTTCCGCTGGCGAGGCTTGCTGAGACTAACGAGAACACGAATGCGAAAGTGTTCACGATTGCGATCGCTAGGCCGACAAGATAGAGTATCAACGAGAGAATGACAAACCTGGAGTGTCTCATTCCAAAAGCCTGTCGTCCAAGAATTACCAGAATGGCGCCTATGATTGCAAGAATTCCACCTATGAAATTCACATACGGGATCGGTCCAAGAAGAATTCCGAAGATGAGCAGCAGAAGACCTGTCTCAGTCCTGCTGACATCTGTTCTAGACGCCTGACTAAGTTGGGCCGTATAGGACCGAGCGGGTTGAGGGCCTACCTGTGTCCCAGGTGTCGCCCGGGCTTGCATCGCGGGGGTTAGGCGTTCCGCGCATCTCGCACAGAAAGTAGCTCCAATTGGATTTGCAAAGCCACAGCGGGGACAAACCAGAGCAGCGGACATCCCGACCCTCTTGACATAAAGGCAGAGTCTGCGGCGCGGAAATAACAGTATCGGGATTCTGGATGTTTTTTGCTACTTAGTCAGTTGCATGGGAATTGTAGTCAAAGAGTGTCGCTTGATCAGAAATTCACTAGCAAGGTTTTAGTCCACGGATTCACTAGCCCCCGACCATGCCTAAATCCAAATCCAAAAAGGCAAAAGCGAAGAAACCTGCAAAATTGAAGAAGGCACCCATCCCACCGGGATTCAGGACAGTAACACCCTACCTCGCCATCAATGGTGCAGCCGCAGCCATCGACTGGTACAAAAAAGTCTTCGGTGCAAGGGAGCTAGCTCGACAAGCCGTCCCTGACGGAAAAATAATGCACGCAAGGATCAGAATCGGCGACTCGATAGTAATGCTGTCGGACACGTTCCCAGGCGGCGCCCAATCCGCCCAGGCCATCGGCAACAGCCCCGTTACATTGCATGTCTACATCAACAATGTCGACAAGATCTGGCAGCAAGCAATCGACGCAGGCGCCAAGGCCACCATGCCATTGGACAATCAATTCTGGGGTGAACGATACGGACAACTTACAGACCCCTACGGCCACCACTGGTCAATAGCCCAGCAAGTCAGCATGTCAAAGAAAGAGAAAGACGAGAAACAGAAGCAGGCGATGGCGATGTTCGCCCAAAACGAACACCCCGGCCGGACGGAAGAAGCCAAAGTCGCACAAAACTAGCTCGAACACTAACCTCAATGGGCGAAGCTTCGGCTTCGCTCAACCTCTTTTTCTACACAAACGCTTCCAATCTAATGATAGGCAATACGTATGAAATTAGATAGACTCGATCATCTCGTCCTAACTGTAAGAAATGTCGAGACAACATGCACGTTCTATTCGAGTGTCCTCGGCATGGAAGTTGTGACATTCGAGAATGGTCGCAAGGCATTGAGCTTCGGCTCGCAGAAGATTAACCTCCACGAAGCAGGCAAGGAAGTGGAACCGAAGGCCAACAGACCCACGCCGGGCTCCGCGGACCTATGTTTCGTAACTTCAACCCCCATCCAGGATGTCGTCAAACGCCTCGAATTGTCAAAGACTCGAATACTCGAGGGCCCAGTCAAAAGAACGGGTGCGCTGGGCCGAATGATGTCTGTGTATTTTCGGGACCCCGACCTAAACCTTCTAGAGGTTTCGAATTATGAGGATGCGAATAAGAATCGAATTGCGAGCAAGAAGCCTAGTTAGCTGATTTCGAACTCGGCTAGAGCTTCTTTTTCATGAAGTAGCCTCTCGTTTCAAAACCCAGCTTATCATACAGCTGTTTGGCCCCATTCTCGTCTGCAGGCACAGACAGAGTCACAGTATCGATTCCTCTCTCCTTGAAAACCGCGAATAGATGATCGAGGAGCAGTGTGGCGGTTCCCTTTCGTCTATGCTGTTCCTCGACAGCTAGGACCTCTACCGACCCAACCTTTGTCGCCTTCCACCTCCGTAGAACCTCGTCCGGGACATTTTTCGATTCTCGGCCGTAAGCGAAGCCTACTACGACCTTGCTAACCTCCGCGACGAGAAACAGATCAGGTTCCGAGGCTTGGAACCCTTGAATATCAGGTTCAGACAGGCTTGCGTCCCAAGACGCATATTTTTCAGCGAGAGAAAGCACTCTCTTCTCGTCTATCTTCTCGTATCTTCGAACGCGCAGTTGTTCCAACCCTGACCCTTCATGAAAGAGTCCCGATATTCATACGATGGAATTCGATCTTCAGTCCCCCTGAAATAAGATTGGAGAATTCGGGAAGAAAAAGGGAAGGGCTGGTTTCTAGGTCCGAGGCTGTGGCCCGGAATCTGTTGAGGCTGGCGAGGTCTGAGGAAAAGACTGTTTGCTTATTCGAGTCCTTCGAAACAGCCAAAGCACACCACCGACCAGTGATGTTACAACGATTCCCGCGATCGTGTAGAGCATAGATGTTAGCGAGCCTTGGAGGCTCCCAGTAGGGTGCGTGTTGGTTGTGCTGCCGGATGATGGGTTGGTGTTCGTGGGGTTATTTGTGGTGACGGGCGGGCTCGCGTTGCTGTTTAAGTCGATGTTTGTTGAGTTCAAGTTCAGGTTGAAAGTCAGCGACGTCTGCTGGGTTCTAAGAACCGTGACCGGCTGGTTCAATGTTATTCCTCCACCGCCGTAGAACGGAAATGGTCCTGGGAAGCCATAGAACCCTCCTCCACCCAAGACCGACCCAGTTGGATAGACATATCCAAACTGATAAGACTGGTCGATTTTGTCAGAGGTCGATAGCAAAAGATCAGATGCTTTCCCATAGTCAAGCTGGAGAGAAGTTGCGACGCTATTGTTTGCGACGAAATACTGTGGATAGTTTTGGTTCGGCAAGAGAGCAGGCGGAGGCTGGCTGTATTGTTCTTTGAACTGCGAGCCGACAACCCATGCGTCCTTGGATCCGAGGCTAGTTCCCAGACTAACTGTCTGAGAACCTCGAACGCTTCCAGTCGTAGTCAAGACCTCGACGATAGAACCCATAGAGAGTGGGCCGTTAACCCACCAGATCGTGTAGACCTCTGGTGGCGTGTAGAAGGATACTGGGTACAATGTTCCTGGTCCAGTGAAGAGTAAAGGTGGGTTAGGCCCGTATCCGCCTCCATATCCGTAGCCGTACACGTAAGGCAGACTGTTGAGTATGCGGGTTAGGTCCGCTGATTCGACGCGAGTCGACAGATTGATCGAGTCCTCGAGGACGCCAGATTCGCTGGCAAGAAGCGTGTGAGTGTTTGAAGTAGTATTGTAGACATCGATGCGATGACCTATGCTTAGTAATGCTTTCTCCTGGTCTAGACCAACAACCGTCCAGTTAACTGGTCCCGTTGCGGTGAAGTCACGGATAACCGGAGCCGGCGCGGGTATACTGTTTACAGTAATCGTTCCTTTCATCCAGGGATAGGCCTGGTCGTGGTAGTTGAAGGTCCCGGGTGAAGCGAATACGTAGGACCCTGAAGAGTTGAAGAAGAAGGAAGAATTGCGTAGAAACAGGGTAACGGGGTACTGGGACGAGTCGGAGGTCACAGTATGGTTGAGCTTCCCGTTGTTCTGCCAGACAACTAATTGGCCGATGCTAGCAGTTGCACTGTTCGGGGAGAACAGACAGCCAGCAGCGTTTAACGCGCAATGCCCGTCGTCCTGGACCTGAATGAAGACAGGTGGGGGAGATGAGTTCTGGCATGCTATGCCGCTAAAGTTCGCAGGAGTAGCGACGCAGCTCTGTGATGTCTGGACAAGCGCTGTCAACAAGTAATTTGCGGTACTCGGCGAGCTGACACTTAGAACAGGTAATGCAGAAGCAGAGGCGACAAGCAAGGCGGCCATTATCAGAGGTATGAAAGTAACAACAATTTTCGGCCTGGTCTTCAATAGTATTCATTGATCTCTTTAGAACCTGCAATAAATCGGTTGCCCTCAAACGATACATGAGGCGAGCTTTTGATAGCTAAAACAACCGGCCGACATGAGCAAATTAGGCAGAAAATGGGCAGACCGGGGGTCCTTCACGCGATAAGCGACATGAGGCACCTCCCAGATACTAGGATAGGCTTGAATGAAATTGAAGGCTTGAATGCTTAAGGGCGGCGGATATCATCAAAAATTCTCGGTTACAGTTGAGAGAGTTAATGATTGCAACTTGCGCTTTCAGGAAAGAGCATATTCCATTGGAGAATCTAGTTCAGATCGAGGCCGGAGGACGATCCGCGGTGGTCTGCGAGAACTGTCTTACGCTCCTGATCGTTCATCGCCGTTATCATCACTTGAATTTGGAAGGGCTGATCGTGCAGCTATCGACAGAATAGGGAGCAATATCCCAAGAAGACTGATGCTACTTTTACTATAGCTTAACAGGAATACGGAAAGCTCCTTTTTGGAAGGAGAGCTGGTTGGGCGTGGTTGTGTGTGTTATCGTATCCGGCTGATTGTTGGCTGATACGATTGCTCTTGGTCGCGGACAGGAGTCGAGGATCGATACGACCTGAGTCCGTTGGTCCCGTTATCGAATGCAGGTTTTGTCGTAGTGTTGATTTTGACCCAGTCAGGAATGATCACAGCCCTGATCAATTCCTGTATTGATATTCCTCGATCTTCTGCTTCGGTTTGTAGGAGTTCAAAACTTTCATCGCGGAGGGACAGCATGAATTTTGCCAAATGGACACCTAAAGAGTGGGGAGGGTTGGCTCCGGGCTCCTCGAATATAAACATTCTACGGAGAGAAAGTAGGGACTCATTTCACTCAATTCAGTGAAGATGCTAGCATGGGAATGTCTATCAGGCCCATTCGGACTGCTCAACGAGGAACGGGGTAAGCTTCCACAGACGCGATCTAGAATTGAGAGAACGAATTGATCTTCATCTCAACGAGACTCCGACGCTAAGGACCCCGGTTCTGATCGCTGGCCTTCCAGATAGTGGAAGAGTGGCCAAGATCGTTCTCGATCAGCTCATTAAAACTCTCAAAGCAATTCCTCTAGGCTATCTCTATTCAGACTATCTCCCACCTCGGCTCCTTCTCAAGCCTGATGGAACATCTGACCTGATGAAACATGAAATATTTTATTGGATCAACAAAGACTCAGGTCCCGACCTCGTCCTATACACCGGAGACGCGCAACCGATCCTGCCCGAAGGAGCATTCCGTCTCTCCGAAGCCGTCGTGAAACTCGCCGAGAAATTGGGAGTTCAAACAGTTGTAACTGTCGGCGCCTTCATAACAGGCACAATTGCTGAACATCCACAAGTCTACGGTGCCGCCAGCGAATTGGTCCTTGTCAAAGAGCTCGAAGAGCTGGGGGTAAAGATAATCGATAGTGGAGCGGTTACTTGGATGAATGGACTCATTCCTGGTCTCGCAAAAGTTCGGAAGTTGAAAGGCCTATTTCTCTCCGGAGAAACTTCGGGCTTCATGATCGACCCACGTGCAGCAATGATAATCCTCCGCGTCCTGGTTAAGAAACTCGGCTTGCAAATTGACATGACTGAACTTGAAGGACAGGCGAAAGAGATCGAGACCGCGCTCAAACAGGGTAGCGATAAGGGCGAAGAATCATCAGGCAGTTCTGAGTACATCGGTTGAACAGTAGCTGCTTGAGGATGACGGCTGATTTCCGCGTAATCACGGGTGACAGCCGTCGGATGCGAGAACTAGCAGACAATTCTGCACATCTTGTCGTCACATCACCACCCTACCCCATGGTTAGCATCTGGGACAATTTCTTTCAATCAGAATCCGTACAATCCTACGATGAGATGCATGATTACCTCAACCAGACGTGGAGGGAGGTGAAGAGAGTCCTTGTCCCGGGAGGGATAGTCTGCATCAACATTGGTGATGCGACTCGGACCAAGGACGGCATATTCCATCTCTATGCAAACCATTCGCGCGTGATAGAGGCCTTCGAGCAACTGGGCCTAATCACCCTCCCATACATACTCTGGAAAAAACCAACCACCAAACCCCGCTACAAGGGAAAGGGAGCCTTCCTAGGCTCGGGTTTCCTTCCACCCAACGCATACGTAACCCTAGACATGGAGTACATCTTGATCTTCCGCAAGGGAAGCCTCCGAACCTTTGAGCCCAAAGACCCACAGCGCTACAAGAGCAGGTTCACAAAGAAAGAACGAAACGAATGGTTCTCCCAAGTATGGACCCTCCCCGGAACAAGACAAACTCTTCAAGGAATAGATAGACGAGTAGCGGCATTCCCCGAAGAGATCCCAAGGCGACTTATCCGAATGTTCTCAATTGAAGGCGATCTGGTACTGGACCCTTTTCTCGGATCCGGAACCAGCCTCAAGTCCGCGATGGCACTCGGCCGCAGATTTGTCGGATATGAGAAGCTGGGAGAGTTCTTGGAAGTCATCCGAGCAAGGATGGGCCCCGAGTCCGACAGAATTACGTTTCAAAAACAGTCCAGTATCGAACAGGTCAGCCCCGCATTACCCACCTAGCAGCGTCACTCAACGATCGAGCGACGAAGTCGGGGCGTCCGCCCTTCGGGCCTCGACGCCTCACGAGAATCATCATCATTCCAACTCCCTTCGCTCCCTCAATGTCTGTATTTGGATTGTCACCGATGTACACGCAATTCTTGGTGCGCAGGCCAAGTCGCTCAGCGATTAGTAGGAAGGGTCTCTTGCTTGGTTTCACATTCGGTGTATCTTCTCCCGAGACAACTATTGCTTCTAGAAATTTCAAGAATGGTTGTTGACGAATTCTCTTCATTTTCATTCCAGGGGTTCCATCGGAATCGGAGACCATTGCGAGCCTAAATCCTGCCTTCTTCAATCGACGAATGGTCGACATCGTATCGGAGAACAACGGACTTGCCGCGTAGGCTTTCCAGTATAGAAGGGTCATTTCATGAATCCACGGGCCCCCTATCCTAGACAGACCCAATTGTTTGAGCAGTGTCTCCCACCACACGTCTCTATTGTAGAGAAATTTTCGGCCATGCATTTCCAGATCGATAAGCCGAAGCTTCCGGAACAGATTCGCCTGAGAATAGTGATATCCTCGACTGCCCAGTTGTCGGGCGAAAATTCGTGCGACTATTCGAAGCCCCTGGCGAGCGCCCTTCTTGGACTGGATGAGAGTGTTGTCTAGATCGAAGACAACTCCCTGGATTCTCCTGTCGGCCAGTATTTCTCAATTCCAGACGTATGTTTCTGGCCGCCGATCAGCGAACCGTTGTTTGCGCAGTCGAGCGTGAAGAGCGAGATCGATGTCCTCGAAGATAATCCCCCCTCCTCGTTCTCTGAGGACTCGCACCTTCGGATAAGAGATCTTCATCTTTGGATCTTCTTTGAGACTCACAATCATGCTGTATCCTGTGAACAAGGGTGGAGAGTAGACGTTGGGTGCTACAACTGCTATCCGGTTCTCCAGCGATCGAATGGTAACGTATTGGTGCCATGGCTCGACTCCTTGTCTCACAATCCTTGATGGGCACATCAGTAGATCGGCGCCTCTGAGTGTCAGGATTCTCGCGGCCTCAGGAAAATCCACATCATAGCAAACTAGAACCCCTAGTTTGAACCCATTCACGTTTAATATCTGAAAGTCGTTTCCTGGACGCGCGATTTTCTTCTCAAAATAAAACAGATGGACCTTCGATTGCCGGCCAATAACTTCTCCGTCTCGACCGATGACGGGACTGTTGAGATAGATTCGTCCCTTGATTCTCTCATAGAAAGCGCCTCCGACAACAACCACGCCGTACTCCTCAGCGAGCGATTGCAGTCCCGGGAGGGGACTCATTGGAGAGAGAATCGTCTTCTCAGGCAACCAATGCTCAGGCAAACAGATGACGTCGGCCTCGTTCTCAGCCGCTCGCTTTGCCTGCTTGACGGCCCGGAAGATCGTTTCTTTGACCGACGTGTCTATCGGTCTTGTTTGCACTGCTGCCGCTCGAACAATCTTCCTTGACGTTAGAGATTACCCTCTGAGCCTAGCCTTTCAATCTCTTGACCGCGATATCCAACAGCTGACGGGCAACCTCACGCTTTGGCGCTAACGCAATATGGATTACCTTCTTGCGCTCGTCAACAACGAACAACTCGTTGGTGTCAGCCTGAAACCCAACACCGTCTATCGAGACATCGTTGGCCGCGACGAGATCAGCGCTTTTCTCGCTAAGTATCTCGAACGCCTCCGTCACTAGCTGCTCGTTCGAAACACCGTGTTCTGTCTTGAAAGCTACGAGAAACGAGTTCGGGCTTGCAAGGCGAATCTCTCGTATTATCTTCGGAGTAGCCTCAAGCTCCAGCTCTACAGTCTTCTCCTTTCTCGTGCTAATCTTTCGGCCAACAGGCTTTGACGGACGATAGTCACTTGGAGCCGCAGCGGCAAAAACCAGATCATGTTTTCCTTTCTTCAATTCTCGCAAGGTGGCTTCTAGCATTTCTTCAGTCGTCTCAACCTTGACCGTCTTCACGCTGGGAGGAGGTACAACTGAGCCTGGTCCAAGAATCAACGTTGTTTCAGCGCCTCGGGACCACGCTTCTTCTGCAATTGCAACGCCCATTTTCCCCGAAGACCGGTTTGTTATCACCCTGACAGGGTCTATGTGCTCGATCGTCGGGCCTGCGGTGACCAGCACTCTGTGCCCCTCAAGATCTCTCTTCAGAGAGGAGAGCTGAGAAGAGAGGCGTGTGATGACCGCCTGAACAATCTTCGCTGTTGACGCAATCTTTGCCTTGCCCTCGACGATTTCTGGTTCGATGAATTCGACACCTATTTTCTTAAGACGGGCTATGTTCTCTTGGGCTATGGGATGATCATACAATGGTTCGTGCATTGCCGGGGCAATGAGAACCGGCAGTTTTGAACCGATAGCGGTCGCAGCGACCGTGGTAACTGGGGTGTCATCAATTCCTGATGCAAGCTTCCCGATTGTGTTAGCGGTTGCAGGAGCGATGAGGACTAGATCAACGTGTCCCGAACTCTTGCCAGCGAGAGCGATATGCTCTAGCTTGCCCGTGAGTTCCGTTACTACTGGATTGCCCGTAGCCCACTCCAGAAGAGTGGATCCAATCATCTTCTCCGCTGACCGAGAGATAACTGCATACACATCAGCTCCATGTCTCATCAGCTCGCGAGCGATCTCAGGAACTTTGAACGACGCGACACTACTCGACACCAAGAGCGCGATCTTTTTCCCTGAAAGTTGGGTACCAGAGGATCCGGTGATGTCCTTGGAAGGATGGACCATCTCCAACCATGAGTCCTATTTCTTTAGCTGTCCGCTTTCATAGGCCCAGTCTAGAAGCTGGATGATCTCGTTCAATGTGTATTTTCCGGCGCTGGAAGGAATGCGTCTGAGAATCTCTGGCAGGCTCGGAAGCATGGGTCTGATAAATCCCGGAATCTTGTCGTACATTGCTTGGACCCCGGTTATGATCTCCTTTGCATCCTTCTCTTCGATATTGGTCCCTTTGAGAGCTGTTTTCATACTCTTGGCGCTCATTTTTCGTTCTAGCTTCTTCTGCTCAATCTATTTGGGACATATACAGGTTCTTCAGGCTCCAAGGGTGTTCAATCGTTCCCCCTTTCTGTTAAGAGGTCTCCAAAGACTATGGCGGGACCCTGCCGGAGATTGACGCATCTTCGCCGTTCTGAACGGATCAGTTTTCCTCTAGTTGTTCCACGTTCTTTCGATCCTGCGATGGCACAATTCGAACCTCCGCATTTGGAAAGGCCTTGTCAAAGGCCTGATGTTTCAAATGCCAATCAAGGAAGACTGCGAGAGCGGCGACCTCACTCATTGGCTGATTCGTCACTGAAACATTCCAGTCAGCTAGGGTGAAGACGTCTCCGGGCATCTTTTCCGACCCTACAACGACGAGAATGTCCCTGTTTGCCTGATCGATGGCCTCAATCAGTTTAGGCAAGGGCAAACCGTATGCTGTCAGATGCACAATCCTTCCCCCGCTATCCTTCCATTCTCGAATCACCTTCCTCCATGGTTTTCCAGACTCGATGGAGAAGCGTCCTCCGAATCTCTTTTCAACCTCTCTGATCGTGGCCTCAACAGTCTTATCCTCTTGGTCAGCTATGACGACACCATCAGCCCCGAGGGCACGAGCTGTGAGACAAACATGGGTCGTAACCCTTGAATCACGAAAGAACCGGTGCCCTATGCGAAGCACAATCACTCTTCCCATGATCAGAACGAGGCCTGCGAGCCTAATACATTAAATTGGAGAAGCGCACAATATAGGGTGTACCGAGGTATATCTGAGAGTATGGGGTCTAATCATGATGATCTTGCACGTCTGGCGAGCTTTTTCGGCGGACAGGAGGCTCTCAGCGTTGTTCAAGCATTATCCGATGCCGGGACGACCACTGACGATATTATCGCGACCAATGCAAACGTGAAGCTGAACGCTGCTCGGAGAGTTCTCTACAAGCTCTACAACCATGCCCTAGTCACCGTTGTCCGGAGCCGTGATGAGAAGACTGGCTGGTTCATCTACCACTGGAAACTGCAACCTGATCAATTGGATGCCTTCGTCAGAAGTAGGAAGAAGAAGGCATTGGAGAAGATGCGATCACGCCTCGAGTACGAGAAGGGACACAGCTTCTTCATGTGCAAGGGCTGTCTCACCGTCAGAGTGACTTTCGAAGAAGCCATGGAATCCGCGTTCCGGTGCAGTAGCTGCAACGGCCAACTAATCAGCGAGGACAATAGCAGAACAGTTCAGGTGCTAGAGGATCTTTCGAAAAAGATAGAATCAGAACTCCAAGAACGGCCATCAGCATTCGCACCCTGACAAGACCACATTTTCTGAGGGATAACCACAATTGGTAGAGGAATGGCAGATCGCCACCCTCGCCGAGAAAATCCCACCGCAAGTACTCAAACAAGGCTCACAATTCCTCGCTAAGGTTCTCTCCGAGAAAGCAAGCGGCCTCAAAATGGAATCAGACTTCGGCAACCAAGGACAATGGCTCCAGGTTAGGGCTAGAGGCGAGGATGCAGACGCGTTTCTCAACCTCCTCAAACAAGAATACGGTGAGGCTCCGGTCTCCCATTCGAGTCTAGAAAAGTGGGATGCCGTAAGAGGCTTTGTTGCTGGTGCCGGGCGAATTGGATATGGGGTCTACTTTGACATAGGAGTCCAAGACCCTAGACCTAAGGATGCACTTTATCCCCTCCACAGAATGCGGGCGCAGTTGGCCGATGGAGAACCAAAGTCGGCCAGAGAAATCCTCGATGCGAATGCATTGGTCGACTTTGTACCACTGCAAATGATCGTGACTGAGCTTGAAGGCGAGAACATCTCCGTTGAACTAAACGATCAAGCGAGGGACAGTCTTGTTTCGTGGAGAAAATATCCCTTTGACAGGGTAATAGTGGTAGGCGCTGACGTGGACTTCGTGGAGAATGCTGTGAGGGCTTCGGGGCTGGAGAGTGACATTGTGGCGGTGGAGAGCCTTTCTGTCTTTGTTCAATCTGTTCTATGCAAGATTGGGACCGAAGCGCCGGGAGTTATTGCGAAGATTGGCAATCGTCTTAGAGGTGTAAGCTTGAAGTCTTACCGGACCCATATCAAACTGTAGAGATCATCATATCACATTCTCATCGATTGGGTTGCCGAGCAGCGAGGTTTCCAAGGGCTCATGAAGTGTATCAGCGGGTCCGGAACTCTTGCGGGAAGTCTTCTTAGCCCGTTTTCCCCTTCTAGCCACCAAATCGAAAAACCTCGAGACGTGAAAATCCTTGTTAGGATATTAAGCTCATTTCATTGTTGCTGATGTGAGCCGAAACAGTCTAGTTGCTTCAAACTTAAGTCAGCCCTAGCGCGAGAAATGTGGGAAGAACAGAACTATCTGGCTTTCTATAGCCGGTCAGGAATGATCCTACTCGTGTTCATGGTTTCGACCGTTGTTCCAATGTAACGGTCGCTATACTTTTGCCGGCCGTTTCCGGGGGTCCCGAGACCAGCTACCACGTCAATTACCAGAAGAATGAAGGCGATCTTTGAGATGTTTCTGACAAGCGAAGACCAGAGATCGACACGTTTGCCGTCCAGCCTTGCAACTCTCAAACCCATCAGCTCCTTGCCAACTGTCCTCTCGAACAAAGCCTCAGCGAAGACAAAGTAGGCTAGAACGATCAACGGTGAGATTCCGCCCAGCCAGAACCCCCAGAACCATGCAAAAGGGAATGTTTGGCCAAAGAAAACCGCGGGAATAGCAGGAAGGGCCACAACGAGTACGAGAAAATATACGGCAACCGACACGATGGCTACATCGATTGCATAGGCGATAACGCGTTTCACCCAGTGGTCTTGGAATGCTCTATCATCCTTCAGCCGTTCAAAGCCTATTTGACCACCCGAAGCCGTTGTTGGGGAGGGCTTGGCTGGTGCTCCACAATTATGACAGAATGAAGAACTCTCGTAAAGCTGAGCTCCGCATCTCCAACAGAAGGCCATTGATAGCGTCACTGAAAAAGTGTCCGAACTTCTATATCACTGTAAGGGAAGCATGTGTGTCTCGATGAGTGCTCGGAACTTCTTGTTCTTCGTCATTTCGTCCGCAATTGTATCGTCTTCTCTTCCTTCGCGGTTCCAGACAATATACCGTGCTTCCCCTCCACGTGACAGCTTTGCGATAAAATAAGGCATGTAGAACAGTGTCCCGTCCAGGAGCTCTAGCTTGTCGAGATCGAGCTTTGCGGGAAGCTGCAGCCCGTCGGCAAACATCTTCCATCGCAACAACTTTGTCTTTCGAAGAAACTCGATATTCTCTTTCAGATTCTCTTTTGCCGCACTCTCCTTGGGAAGAGCCTCGTACTGTTTCGACCTCTCTTCTGACTGCGCTTCATAATCTCTGAGAAGATTCTTGAGCTCGGCCAGTCGCTCGCTTACCAAAACAGTAGAGTCAACGCCGTTAATCACGGATGCAGAGTTCTCTTCCATGTCAATAAGCATCGGAGCTAGTTCTACTAGTCTGGGATCGAAGCCGAAGTTTGCCTCTCGTAAGGCGAGGACCGTTGACCGGCCTTCACTCATCACAGTCTGCTTTGACAGTAGGCCTCGTTCGGCCGGAAACCGGTAAGTAAAGTCCAGATATGGCAAAAAGATTGTCTTAGCGAATACGACTTTTTCCTCTGTTCCCCCTATGATGCCCTTCTTGGCCCGTTTCCTGTCGGTGTCCCGCAGGAAAACTTCTTCCGGCACTGCCAGCGGGGCTACCTTAACCGTCATCTTCTCAGGAGCGGCTCCCTCTTTCAATCTCTTTATCTCTAATGGTTCCAGCGGTCCACGATGGTAGCTGATGAGCCATCTGGGACTGAGAATTCCAGATTCTCCCTGATCGAAGATCTGGTAGTAGAGCTGGCGAGTCTTCAAGCCTGATATTACCTGGAAAGCGTCAGCGCCAAGCGATAGACCCGTGCGAACCCTCTCAATGTCCTGGCGAGTCGATAGATTGCCGATAAACCGGAAGTTTGCGTTCGAGATTACCTTGTAATCCACATCTACAGGGTTCTGGGTCGCCATCACGATTCCAAGGCCGTAGGCTCGCGAGACGTGGATGAGGTGCATCAGAATCTTCTTTGAGGGAGGTTCCCGGACGGGTGGGCAGTAGCCATGTATCTCGTCAAAGTAGAGAAGATACTGCAGTGTCTGGGTTCCCTCTTGTCTGCTGATCCAATAGAACAGCTCTTGGAGGAGGTATTCTACGAAGACCTGTTTTCCTTCCTCGCTTGGAATGGTTCGGAGGTCGACGATATTTATCGGGGTTCGTCCCTGGGACTTGTGGAACCAGCGGTCGAAGTCCGGAGGCTCTCCGAGGAACCAAGCTCTGGCAGCGGCGTCCGTGACCAGGACGTTGAGTCGTCTGGATAGCTCGCTTCTCTCACGCTTGCTGATAGCGTCGTCGAGCGACAGCATGCCGAGCTTCTCGAAGGGTGGGTTTGAAACCAGCTCGATCAGTTTTTCTATGGTAAGCTCGTGTCCGGCCCTCCACTCATCCTCTAGGATTGTGGAGATTAGAGACCGTTGTACCTTTCCATCTTCCGAATAGCCTGCCAGCCGGAGCAGGTTGGAGGCCTTCAGCTCGAGCATATCGAGTGCGAGGCTAGGGTCTTCTCCCATCGTCTTTGCGAAGTCTTTGGGCGGAGTCAGCCTTGGCGACATGGAGACTGGGAGGCCTGTGCTTGACCGAGGAGTGAAGATCCGTACATCGGTCTTTTCGACGAAACGGCTCAGCTCATCATCGTCGCGAGCTAAAGCAGTGTAGCTGTCAAGGTATTGGCTGGCAAGTTCCTTCGAGTAGTCTTCTGGGGTTTTGCCGAGAAGCTTGGCCTCGTTGTCAGAAAAGGGTCTGAAACTGAAGTTCTCGGAGCGTATGGCTAAGCATCCTATGTCCCCCTTCGGGTCTATCGCGATTACTGGCGTTCCACGACTGGAGGCCTCTTCCATTATTGACTTGCAGAGAACTGTCTTTCCGGATCCGGTTGCTCCGAATACGATTGTGTGTTTAGTGAGGCCGGTAGGGTCGATGGTGAACGGTTTTCCGTCGCCAGTTTGTCCTATCAGAAACTTCGTCATTTCTCTTACTGGTCCGGTAGGTTTCGCCGTGGGGCCACGTGATGCGCTTGGCCCTTCCTCATAAGCCCGAAGGGCGGAGCTAGATGTTTGCTGTGTAACGACGACGGTCTTGGAGGGGGCCCTATTGTGTCGGGGGTTGAGATGGAGGCATTGGTGCTGGCGGTGTTGGTGGTCCCCAAGATTGCTGGGGTGGCATTGATGGTGGGAGCTGGTCAGGTATTGAGAAGAAGGCTACGATCTGGAGTATCTCTGCGATGAGGATGATCAGGATTCCGACTAGGACGATGGTGAGGGCGGCACCTATCAGGTATAAGAGGCCTGTTGTCTGAAACATGTTCACGTTCAATCTCAAACCTATCCTGTCGTAGCTTTTACGGATGAATATTGCCGAGACCAGATAGAAGACCCAGACGACCACTAGTCCGACGATGAGGAGTCCTATGGCTCCCAGGAAACCGGGCGGTACGGTTCCCGGAGTGAAGGTTCCAACCCGACCGAAGTTGAAGAACGACAAAAACGCCGCGATCACTATGACGCCGAACACTACGAGTCCGACTATTGCCAGGAGAACAGCGATTATCATGTTGCTGAAGATACCAGGCTCGTTGACGGACTCGGAGACATTCTTGACAGCTACGAGAATTAGGATGAAGCCTATAATTGCGAGGACGAATCCTACATTGGGAATAGCGCCTAGAAGAACGAGTATGGAGCCTACTCCACCCAGCGTCTTTGCTCGGCTCAGAGAAGCCATGCTTAGCGCGACAGTCTCAAAGTAAATAATGCTTTACGAAGAGAATTGAACGCCACGTTCGCGGTCTTCCGGGAAACCGCTCCTGCGTCTCGAGACCCTATCGCTAATACCCCCCTTTTCTCCTGAAAAATTTCCCATCTGGCATTGATTATAGGCGAGTCGGCCGATTCGGAGCGTGATCTAGGCTTTGATGGAGAAGTGTTTGCCTGAGTTATCCCGGCGATTCCCGAACGATTAGACCGCGAAATCTAGGGAATGGCCCAGAATCGGGATCAGGGCTAGAAATGGGCGATTTCTCTGCCGGGAGTTCGGGCCACGAAGAGCGACAGGACCAGCAAGGGCGGCTGAACGTGAAATTCTCAGGGTTCACGAAGAGCGCGGCATGGAAAAAAAGGACCACCCCGGGGTTCACAGAATAGTTAACGGAAAAAGAATAGTTAGGCCGAAAGAAAGGTTGGGCGAAAAAATAGTTACAATGAGAGACGGTTTGCGATGGCTAGATGGGGGAATGCTGGTTTATGGGTCAGGTTGGGCCCCTGCACTGTTACTTGCTTTCGGGCTCTCGATGCCTTACGAGCGCGATATCGCCGAGGGTTAGCTCTCTAGGGCCGGCTTGTTTGACTGGTACTGTGGAAACCTCGAGCTCACCTCGCGGAGCAAGCAGTTTGACCCTTAGAATATGTTCCAATTCCTTGGTCAACCGCATCGTAGGCACGATCTTGCCCAACTCGATCTTCTGGATAACCGTCAGCTTCTCCTTCGCCTTGAACGCGAGATCCGTCTGCGACAAGCCCAGCTTCTCACGACCTTCCTTCACGATCTCAGGATAATCCTCCACTAGATCCGACTCCTCAATTGCTTTCGGAAGACTCTCGAGTGGAGTTCTAGTGTGGGATGGCACCGGGCCGAGACGGGCTGTTCCGCGCTTTCTCTCGGGAAAGCCTGGAAGCTCCTTCCCCAAGCTCGAACATTGCTGGCAAACAATCAGGGTCGCGCCTTCGACAAGGGACCGGGCGGGTCTACCGACAATCTCGTTCCCGCAAACCTCACAGTACAATGGTTGCTACAAGACCTCGCGGCGAGAAACAATAGAAATAGGCTCCGACCCAGCTTAATTAGCTATCGGAACAGCAATGCCGCTTCAGCCTGTCAAACCCCAGCTCCACGAACTAAGAAGGATCAGGGCTGTCGCAGCATACCAGTTTGGGCGAGGAGCCGAGAAAGCCTTTCCCCCGTCAATACTAATCGTACGATCCCCGAATACACATAGAATACGCCACGTGTACAATGATGGGAAATTACTGGCCACGTATCGCCCCAAAGACGGGCTTCTAGCGCTCACGGTGAATGGAGGACTCGCGTTGAAGCGTGTGTTCAAGACGCCGAAACTCCGAGTCACGGTCACACCAGGAGTCGAGTCATTCATCAGAAAGGGTGGAAACGTGTTCGCCAAACACGTGACAGGCGTGGATCCCGAGCTGCGGCCTCAAGAGGAGGTTCTGGTGGTGGACAAGAAGGACCGCTTGCTTGCTGTCGGAAGATCCTTCTTCAACGCGATAGAGATGCAGAGCTTCAAAATCGGGTTAGCAGTGAAGGTTCGCCATGGCGTTGCGGATTCTGAATAGGCTTAACAATCCCTGAACGCGTGGAGACAGCGATTTCGTGATGATGCGTCGAGGAAAGATCAACCCCCGCGAAGCAAACCGGATGATGCAACGCATGGGCATGCAAGTCCAACAACTAGACGACGTCACAAAAGTGATCATGGAAACCCCGACCAGGAGAATCGTTATTGACAATCCCGAAGTCGCTACTGTGACCGTACAGGGACAGACAGTCTACCAAGTCGGAGGAGGAACGATGAGGGAGGAGGGAATAGGCGGAGGCTCTGACGATGACGTGAAGCTTGTCGCCTCACAAGCAGGAGTGTCCGCAGAAGAAGCGACGAACGCACTTCGACAATCAGGCGGGGACCTTGCACAGGCCATCATCCTGCTGAAACAGAAACGCAACCATTGATTTGACTAGATGACTATCCACGCAACCCTATGCTTCATTCTTCATGATAACAGGGTCCTGTTGCTGAAAAAGAACCCCGGACTCTTCGGAGCCGGAAAATGGAACGCACCAGGTGGAAAACTACACCCCAACGAGGATGCCGAACAATGCGCTGTGAGAGAAGTCCACGAAGAAACTGGTCTGGTCGTCCAAGGACCAAGACGCGTTGGAACCCTTGCCTTTTTCAAACATGACGGACGTGAAAACCCTGACTGGATAGCACACGTTTTTCTCACGACCGAATTTCACGGCACAATAAAGGAAGGCAAGGAAGGCGTCCTCCAGTGGTTTCCAACCGACCACCCTCCATTTGACCAGATGTGGGAGGATGACAGATACTGGTACAAGCACGCAGTAGAAGGCAGACCTTTCAAGGGAGAATTCTACTTCAGAGGAGACTTCGAGAAACTGGTTGATCATACGATTCAGCTTCTCTAGCTTGGAGCCCGTCTTAGTGACCGCAAAGAATAAGCTAACAGAGCGGGACTTCCCTAGGAACATCGTTCGACTTTTTTCTATCAAGGAGAAGTTCTGATTGAAGAAGTGTCCTGGTTGCGGATCGATTGGCCCCGACGAAGAGTCTACTTGCGGGGTCTGCGGAGAAAACCTGTCGACCGTATCTCCAATGACTGAATCCGTGGAACAGGTTGAGTTAGAGGATGAATTCAAAAGACGTGTGGCGGAGAGGCAGCTGACTCGTCAAATGCGGAAGAAGGGCGTTGTGAAAGTTCTAGGTGGAACTGCAGCCGGACTGGCAATTCTAATTCCTGGACTGGTTTTTTTCTCCCCCTGGAGCATGTTGCTCATCCCAACTGGCCTCACTGTCACCGTGACCGCGATCTTTGGCAATCTAGGAAGAAGGTCTTGGTCTTTCCGACAAGGGAGAAGATTGATGATCGAAGAGGAAGAGGACAAAGAGCGTATCGAACGGGAACAATGATGAGTCAACTCCCCAATGATTGCTATCGATAAGCTTTGAATTGACTTCTGCGAGATTGTATCGTATGAGCGAGGAACGAGTCAAGAAGACGGAGCGCCGACTTGACCAGATTGAAGAACGCCTGGGAAAACTAGATCGGAGGTCCGATCAAGTCGACTCCATAATCGAGAAACTGCAAAGCCGATTGGACCAGATTGAGACCCGATTGAGGGCAGAACGACAGTTTCGAGGCTTCCTCAGAGGCTAGAATCCATCAGGCATCCAGCTGTTTGAATCTTTAAGGAATCAGGCTCTTCAGTCTCGTAGGGCGAAAAGGTTGCGGCTAGTCGAGTGTGTTCCTAACTTCAGCGAGGGCCGAAGAAAAGATGTCATCGAATCCATCGCGGACGCCATAAGAAAGACCCCTGGCGTAATTCTTCTAGATGTCGAGTCCAACCCGGACCACAACCGGTCCGTGATAAGCTTCGTCGGCGAGCCTGGACCAGTGAAAGATGCTGCATTAGCTGCGAGCCAAAAGGCGATCGAGCTTATCGATCTGAGAAATCACAAAGGCGAGCATCCACGGATGGGTGCGGTAGATGTCGTACCCTTTGTTCCAATATCTGGCATTTCGATGGAAGAATGCGTCTCCCTGGCTCGCGCCTTCGGGAAAGAATTCACTGAGAAATTCCATGTGCCCGTCTTCTTATACGAAGAAGCGGCCACGGTCCCTGAAAGGAAGAACCTTGCTGATGTCCGGGAGGGAGAGTTTGAAGGCCTTCGAGACAAGATCGGTAAAAAGCCGGCGAGAAAACCGGACTTCGGTCCCGAGAAGATTCATCCTACCGCTGGCGCGACGGCTGTTGGAGCCCGCGAGATTCTGATAGCTTACAACGTCAACCTTGGAACGAGTGACCTAGACGTCGCGAAGAAAATAGCTCATCAATTACGAGCGAAGGACGGCGGTCTATCATTCGTAAAGGCTCTCGGGTTCGAGCTGAAAGAGCGAGGATTAGTCCAGGTGTCAATGAACCTGACGAATTATCGCAAGAGTCAATTGTTCAAGGCATACGAACTCGTCAAACTATTCGCAGACCGCTATGGCACTCCAGTTGTCGGCAGCGAAATCGTAGGACTAACGCCCATGGATGCGCTAGTTGACTCGGCGGAGTTCTATTTGCGCCTCGAGAATTTCAGTCGAGATCAAGTCTTGGAGAGGAAGCTCTTCGCCCCCAAGCCATCAATATTGACCGACCAAAGCTTGGCCTTGTTCAGCGAAGAAGTCGCATCCAAGAAGGCAACTCCGGGAGGCGGAAGCGTCTCCGCGTACATGGGCGCACTGGCAGCAGGGCTGGTCTGCATGGTTGCCCGGATCACGCTGGGAAAAAAGGACGCGCCACCTAGTGCAGAAAAGCTTGCAGAGGTAGTAAAGGAGGGCGAAGCTCTTCGCCAGAGACTTCTACAGCTCGTTGTAGAAGACACTAGGGCCTTTGACTTGGTGATGAAAGCGTTCAAGCTCTCAAAGGATCAGCCTGAAGTTCGAAAGAAGGCCATTGCAGAAGCAACTATCGAGGCATCTGAGGTCCCACTTTCAACTCTTGAAACTTCAGCGGAGGTTCTCCGATTAGCTAGCGAGGTCGCGGAGAAAGGCTCCACAAACGCGCTGTCCGATTTAGTCACTGCGGTCTCAGCGGCGCGAGCAGCTGTTGAAGGAGCGGCAAGCAATGTCGTGATCAATTTAGCGAGTCTTGATGATCAAAAGTATGTGGAAAAGATCTCAAGAAAGGTCTCCGAGCTTCGGAAGGAAGCAGCGCAGCTTGAAGAGCAGGCTCTAAGAATTGTTGAATCTAGAATCAAGCGTCCTAGGATTCCAGCTTGATAAGCCCTGTCCTGTTGTCAGCCCAGATCATCAACGGTGCCACTAGCATTGTCAACTCGTTTCCTTCTTTTGTCAGATGGTATTCCACTCGTGGTGGGATTTCGGCGAAGGCTTGACGCTTGACTAGCCCTGTTCGTTGAAGGTCTTTCAGAACTTCTGTTAGTGTCTTCGCGCTTATTCCTGGGAGTCTTTCTGCTAGCTTGTTGAAGCGGAGCGTCCCATCGTTGCCTAGTAGAGCCAGGACGCAGAGGGCCCACTTCTTGCCGATAATCTCGATTATTCCTTCACATGGACATGGGCAGATGCAGCATGGTTCTCCTTCCTTCGTCCTTACCATTCCTTCATCTAGTTACTTCTTGGTAACTTCCTAGCCTAAATACTTCACTTTCGTAACTAACGTTACTTGCAGAGGTGAAGTGAGAGTGGAGAATTGTTGCTGCTCAGGCTGTGGCTGCTCCTGCGGTTGCAGTGGCGGACCAGGCATTGATAATACACCATAGCCATCGGCTAATTCAAGCCGAGATCTCACAAAGTCCCACCTTTTTTTCACTGATCGACAGCTTGAGCGGTTGGAAATGTTGCATGATTCAGGCATCTCTAGCTAATAGCTATCTCAGTGTTTTTGAAACGCAATGATTTCTGTCGCTCGACTAGTTCGAAGGTTGAATCTTCAGCGTCGAACAACATCTAGAGATGGTGGAGTATTCGGGTATCATGATCCTCAATCAGATTTATGTCTCATCTTTCGATGGGATGGAGCAGCAATTACGAACGATGGTAAGATCGTTCTTTTTGAAGAGGAAATGCCGAGTTTCAACCCTCTTCACATTCAAGGCCACTTAACTCGACTATTGTTCATGATTCAATCTGGTGAAGCTATTGAGAAACTCCTTTGGATAGTTCCCGAGGCTCGTTATGTAGATCTTGACAAGATAGTATTTCCGTGGGTGAGAATATGGGAAGCTAGTTTCTGTCATAGGTTTCCCTTTATCGAATATCGGGACGAGAATGGGAGGTATCTTGGACCTTTGGGAACAAGTCAGAATCGAAAACATCGAGCAAAACTGTCGAAAGCCAAGCCTATCCGTGTTGAAGTGATCCCTAACTTGGCCTGCCTAAGGTGTGAACGAAATGATGTTGCGACCGCCGCCTTAGAAACCACTACCGTTCCTGACTAACCGAGGTGAAGCGTGATTTGAGTTGTTGCTGCTGCGGACCCGGCTGCGGATGCGGCGGGACGATGGAACGAACCAAAGAGACCGAGACAAGCGGGACCGCATAAGTAAGCCGAGCATTTGCTCGCCTTCCCGCTGATCGAATCCCATTTTTCCTCCATGCCAAGACCTAAACTGTAAGCCGGTTACCTAGGGCTTGCGACCTGACACTATCACCCAATCGGGGACTTCCAAGCCTTTGCTTGCTAGCTCCACCTTGTGTGTCTTCCAGAATCTACTTCTAACATCCCAACTATGGAGGAGGTTCCTCGCTGCACTAGACTTTATGATGAGATTGCTCTCGAGCCTGGCAATACGGAGATCTCGAAAGCCTACTCGTCTTAGCTTTGACAATACGAGGGCAGGTTCGGGAGAAAACCATTCCTTGGGAGGGGTCTTTGTCCACTTCGGGTTACTGTCGGCCTCTATCAGCAACTTCTGTCGACGGTTTCTGGCTATTGGCGAGAGAAATGAGTGGACAGTTAGACCGCCGGGTCTCACAACCCGATAGCATTCCGACACGAACATGGACAGTTCGTAGGAATCAATCTCGGGTAGAAACTCGCTAGATATTACCCCAACATACTTGTCGGAGAATTCTTCCCTGAGCCAGTCCAGATAGTCTGTTCTGTGCACCTTGACGCGATTCTTCAGGTTCACTCCAGATAGAGCCCTGCTCAACCGATTCAGAGCCCCTGAATATGCACCAGTGAATGCGTCCACGACGCTGAATCGGTGGCGGGGGAGAAGCTTTGCCAGATGGATAGTTAGCTGTCCTTCTCCACACCCGACCTCTACGAGAGTCCCATTCCTGGTACGAACAAGACTCACGATCTTTTTCGCGAGATTCTCGTATTGAAGGGCGTATGCAGTTTCCACATTCCTGGGATCACTGACAATTTGTCGCATTTCGATTCTCTCTGGTTCTCGTCTCATAGACGTTAGCCCTCCGGCCTACCTAAGTAGGCAATCATACGATTAGTTCTTGAAGAAGGGCCGAGAATGGGATTGTATTCTGAAGAGGGTTCGCTTCGGCCGACCCCGCCTTTTGACTTTGCAAAGTCGCTGGACTTTCTTGGAAAGTTTCCGCCGATGCGGGAAGATCAGACTGTGAGCGAGCTTTCGATGACAAAAGCGGTCAGGGTCGGGGGCCGAGCTATCGTGTTCCAGCTAAGACCGACCGGGACAATAAAGATGCCAGGGCTAAAGTATGCTCTCTTCGCCGACCACCCGCTCTCTCGAGGTCTGACTGAGGTCGTAACCGATCGGATCTCGTTCTTCCTAAGCCTATCTGACGATCTAGAACAGTTCTACCGAACAGCAATCAATGACTCCAACTTTGCACCTGTACTGCAGAAGCTCTATGGGCTTCACCAGGTCAAGTTCCTGACTCCGTTCGAATGTGCCTGCTGGGCTGTGCTTTCACAACGGAATCAGTTGAGCGCCGCGCGGAAAGCTAAGCAGGCGTTGCTCGAGCGTTTCGGCACGAGCCTTGAGGTAAATGGTCACGTGTACCGAGCCTTTCCAGAGCCTGGCCAGCTCCAAGACGCTTCCACAGCAGAGGTGAAGGCTCTGATTAAGCATGAGCGTCGAGAAGAGTATCTAGCTGAGGTAATCAAGGCGTTCAATGAGGTAGATGAGAGATTCTTGAGAACTGCCGAGTATGACAAGGTCGAGGATTGGCTGAAGAACGTCAGAGGAATAGGAGAATGGTCTGCAAGACTCATTCTTCTCAGAGGTCTTGGTCGGATGGAGAAACTAGCTGTCGAGAAGCATCTGATCTCGGCAACAGCGAGGGTCTATGGAAAACCTATGACGACTCAGAGACTTCACGTTATCGCAGAGAAATATGGACGATGGAAGGGCTACTGGGCATACTATCTAAGAACCGCGGCGGGACCCTGAAACCCAATCGGTCACAGATTATCGGATTGTGACATCCGTAAGGAACACGGGGTTAATCGGTTGATTGCTCCGAGGATACACGGCGACATTTCCAATAGTCAGAGCGACGTTCATACCAGTGATTACTTTTCCGAACACCGTGTAATTACCGTCAAGAGAATGATTGTCGGCCAGGTTGATGTAAAACTGGGAACTCCCGCTATTCGGATCTGAAGAACGGGCCATTCCAAGATAACCGCTCAGGTTCTGAAGAGAACTATCGATCTCCAACGGGACTGTCTGTTGGGATCCGCCTTGTCCCCAAGTATTGTTATTGCCTCCAGCGTTCTTTGAGGTTGGATCTCCTGTCTGGATTACGAAGCCCTTGACAATTCTGTGCCAGACGAGGTTCTGGTAGAATCCCCGTTGGGCAAGGCTGACGAAGTTTGCCACTGTCTTGGGGGCTGAAGCAGGGTAAAGCTCGACCATTATGGTTCCGTTGGTTGTAGATAGTGTTGCGAACATTGGAGTGGCCACCCTAGGCGTCACGGAGTGCGTCAGACCTCCACTCTTCGCAGTTACCGTTACGGTATAACTACCATTGTTCGCCGCGGTTGTCGTTAGCTTAGCTGTGCCAGAGCCGCCCGTAATTGATGCCGGATTGATTGTTGCGTTCAAACCAGTCGAGCCACTCACAGTCAGAAGAACTGTTCCACTAAACTGGTTTACAGCGGTCACCGTGATTGTTGAAATGGTTGGACTACCCGCAACAATTGTTACGCCCACCGGAGCGGCGACAGTAAAGTCCGGTACAGGGGCAGTTACCACAGAGTAAACGTACCAGCCAATCCCGACAGCGATGATGATCAGAACTAGTGCTACGAGGAATACTCTGCCCCGTTTTTCTCGTCTGCGCGTCTTTTCTATGATTCGACGCTTTTGTGGGGAGGGCACCTAACTCTCTAACAGGCGTCGATGTCTTGCCTGTTGAAATATGATTCGGTTAGAGACTCGAGGAATAGTCTCTATGGGTGGCAGAAGTTAGATCCATGAATTTCGTCGGAATTCTTGGTTCTATGAAAGTTGTTCAAACCAGATCCTTACAATGATTCAGTGAGGGGTGTGGCTGCTCGAAAAGATTACTCTGGGCAGATTGGCAGCCTTTGTCGAAGCCATGACCAGGTTGGGCTAGGGTGTCCAAGTAGACTGCCACATCATCTATCCAAACAGTTTCTCCATAAGTTGTCCCCGATAGTTGGTCTTCAAAAAAGAAGGCGTCGAACTCAAGCCGGAAAAGCGTCTGATTCTCTCGAAACAATCCTGAGATTGAGGTACCATTTGAAAGAGTCAGCGGGGCCAACCAGTCTTGTCTGAGGTTTCTGGCGAGATTGTTCCACTGGTTTAGGCTGGGGGGAGGGAGCACTATTGATTTGACTGGAAGTCCCGCTTCCCCACCATTCGTCGAGTTGATGAAACTTATACCGAGAGCCGGGTTTCCCAGCTCATAGTCGAGCTCCACCGTGTCAGCGGCCTTGACTTTTACTTGTAGAAGTGTAAAACCGGAAAATTTTGGGTGAATATAGAACCAGACGCTAAGCCCGTCTGGACGACTCGTCAGATTGCTAACAAGTATGTTAGAAGAGAATACTTGGTAGAGCCTTGTCGTGGCGAAGGTGACAGGATTGCCCGTTCTGGCCAATGACTGATTTTGCGCAATGTCAATGCGCGCAGAGTAATCTCCCGAGTGACTGAGTGTGCTGTTCCCGCTTACGCTGCTTCCAGCGTTAGAGTCGTAGTAGTCTGCCTGCCAACTCGCAGGTTGATTGGTCCCGGACACGATCTCTTCGAAGCCCGGGTTACTGATGGTATTGACGCTGAAGATTTTCAACGCATGGCCAGAGTCGATAGGTTGTGCATGAGCGGCTTCAAGGTTTGAGCCAAGCAGGCTGGCTAATGCTAGAGTGAGTAATATTATTCGATGATCGCGTGTCCTCATGATCTGGACGTCTAAGGGTTTGGCTCCAGAGAATTTAAGGGTGGAGGAAGGAGACGCTGGGAAAGTGATGTCTAGTGGTCAATCGAGCAACAAATGGATACCTACGGGTATTCTTGAGGGCATGAATGGCTTGCAAGATTGGCGAGCCAGATCCGAACAAACCTTCGTAATAGTGTGATCACTGACAATGAACCGCGCGACTTTCTCACAGTTTGGCAAATTGGTACTCTGCAGAGCAAGGTGTTCCGGTTGTCGCCCATAGTTTTCTCGAGTACAGGTCCATGACCACCGAGACCACTGTCTCGTATCTTTCGTACTCGGGCAGTTTCAAATTCGCATGTCGACACACGGACTCGGGTTTCCCATAGTGATCCCTCAACATACTTTGAGCCATGCTGAGGTCCAGCTTTTCTCCGGACCGGACTGTTCCGTCTAGGAGCTTCTGGATTCGCCGATATCGCTGACGAGTTGACAGTCGCTCCTCGTCGTCGACCTGTTTGACGCCGAGAATTTTTGGATTCGAGAAATGGTTCGTGTGAGCAACTGCCCCTCGATCTGGTTCAAGCTCGCAAACTGCATCTGGCGCAGATTCAATGTCGACAACTTTTCCCGACCCGAGCTTTCTTTGTTGACCTAGGATGAAGTTGGCTGAACAATTCCTCTGACCCTCAGCGACTGCCTTAACTGCGCGTCCCAGAGTTTTCGACTTCAGTATTTCCCAGCACCGGACGTGGAAGGGTTTCTTGAGCCGTGCCCAGTCATCCTTACTGGATACGATTCCATTAATGAGCAGACCGACCCCCTCAGAGTTCAAACCGATCTTGCCTCCGACAACTCCCGCTTCAGTAAACGACAAGACATCCGGTCCGTTCTCGTTTCTGACTTTTAGAAAGAGCCCGTCGACTTCGGGTATCCAGTCCCAGTTCTGGGCCATTATCAAATGTCCATTGTCAACTGCCGTCGGAAGCGTGGCGAAGGCTGTGCAACCGAAAGTCTTGGGAATCAGCTTTAATCCAATCTTCGAGAACTGACTGTACATCAATTCGTACCGAACGTTCAATGCTGTGATGTCAAGTATTTCCTGGCCCGAGCCAGCGGCAACGCCCTTCATCGTTGTAGCATATTCGGGGCTGACTTTGTTGATGACGTCTAGAAGTTTTGCAGCCCGACTGATAGCTACTTCGTGCGAAAGTTCAGTTTCGCTTTTGAAGCGTCGAAAATAGACTCCCAGGTTGTGCTCGATTTCTGGTCGAGCCTTCTTCCCATGCTTGTATCCTATCTGGTACGGTGAGCCCTTGAGGGTCAGGGTGGGAAGGGGCGTGTTCATTCTGATCTATGCCAGGTTCTTCTCGAGAGTTATCCAGCCTACTTCTCGTTTGAAGCCGAGCTTCACGTTGATCCCGAGCATGGGTGCGTTGGTAGAGTCGTTCCATGTCTTGAGCTTCTCATACTTGTTATTCTTTGAAAACTCGATGACCTTGAGTTTCAACGCGATGGCTATTCCACGCCCTCGATATTCTCGGACAACCCCTGTCAAACCCTGGTAGAGCCATTTGGGATGTTTCTGATCCTTCCATACGGTACTCATTCCCACATACTTGTCGCCGTCTTTGGCTATCATGTATCCCTGAGGGACCAGGTTAGGATTCTTCATTTCGAAGGCAGACCACTGCTCAAAAGAGACGGGTGTAAACTGTTCTGGTCGCGGAATATCCTCAGAAATCGCTTGTACAAGCGCATGGAGTTTCCTATGACACTCGGGATCAGTCTTCATCTCGTCTGCAAAGGTGACTATACTGATGCCGTGCTGGGATGCCTTGTCCACGTATTTTTTGAAGAGAACTGGATTGACCGTTGATGGATTCAGTCGTGATTCCCAGGCTCGCATCTTCTCGTGAAACCCTCGATTCAATGCGAACTTGATCGGGTAGGGCATGTCCTCCTTTACGCCGGTCCAAGATGTGACAGTTCTAAGTTCCTTGAAGTCCTGATTCAGCCGGTCGTAGAGTGCGCTACCAATGCCTTTTCCCTGATGCTGCGGATCGACCCAGATATCGAACCAGAGTTTCTTCGGATGATACATCCAGGGAATGTGTTGACACTGAGCAAACCCAACGAGGTCCTGAACCTCCGGGCCAAAACAGGAGTAACGTTTGAAATGGAACTTCGACTTGTCGAGACTCTCATCTTCAAACCGCCACTCTTCGGGTGTCCGGTCATAATCAGGAAAGATAGAGCCGAAGACGCGGGCCAACTTCCCGTAATCATCAGCCTTGAATTCGCTGATTTGCAACGGGAGTGTCCACTGTCTCGACATATTATACGAGACGGAGGAGCGAGCGATTAAACCTTTGTAGTGACCTGCGTGCACCTTAGTCGGTCAGTATCTGGACCTGAAACCTTGGACGAGGTTCAAGCCTTCTATGATAAGAACGCTGAGAATGAGTGGGACAGACTTGACCGTCATAGGACCGAATTCGCCGTAACGCTGAGAGCGCTCAAGGACTATCTCCCGCATTTGCCTGCTGACGTGTTGGATGTAGGCGGGGGTCCGGGCCGATATTCTGTCGCCCTTGCTAAACTTGGTTATCAAGTCACTTTGTTGGACCTCTCTGAGGGCTGCCTTCAACTTGCTAAGGAAAAGGCCGGGGAAGCAGGCGTGAGCTTGGCCGAGTGTCTGCGTGGAAACGCAACCGACCTCCGTCGGTTCAGAGATAGTAGTTTCGATGTTGTGTTTGCTGATGGGGCCACTGTATCATCTCCTCGATGTAGACAGCCGGGAGCAAGCTGTGAAGGAAACTCACAGGGTCCTCAAGAAGAATGGATTGGTATTCGCGACCTTCATCACCCGATATGCTCCTTTGCGCTGGTCAGCGAAGAATGAACCTGAGTGGCTTTCGCAGGGAAAAGAGCTCTTGGAAATAGGCGTGTGGCGTCCCGCTGCTACTGGCATTCCCTCAAAGGCGGGTGTGGGATTCACGAATTCGCATTTCGTCCATCCTACTGAAATAAGGCCGTTGATGAAGAGAAATGGATTCGAAGACCTAGACCTCATCGGTTGTGAAGGAGCGGTCAGTATGATTGAAGAAAAAATAAATGAGTTGAAGGGCAATGAGTTCGACTCATGGATCGACCTAAACTATAGACTTGGAAAAGACCCGAGCCTGCATGGAGCCGCTGAACATCTGCTATACATTGGCAGGAAACACCTCAGGGAGAGACCCCGGAACAAGTAGGACTCGCAGGAATGGATACCGAGCAAGTAACACTCTCAAAACGAATCCTTGATGGCTGTCTTAGCACAAAGCCTGGTCAGCGCGTGTGGATCAACAGCTGGGACCACACTCTTGAACTAGCGTCAGACCTCGCCTGGGAGTCCAAGAAACGTAGCTGCGAGATACTTCTGACGGTTCAGCCAGAAGACCTCTGGTTGCGATCTATGATCGAAGCTCCACTGGAACTCCTTGACAATTTGCCAGCTCATCTTGTCGCTGCATTGGAAAAGACTGACATCTACATCTACACTTTGGGACCGAGAAAGCCCATTCCGTGGGATAAGATTCCTGCTGAGAGACGAAAGTCGGTTAGTGTATGGCTCGACGCTAGATACGATAAGAGCAGGTTTGCTGAACACTGGGGAAAAGTAGCTAGGAGAAACAAGGTGAGGATGGTGGCAATCGAGGCTACACTCGCGACCCCAGAGCGTGCAGAGGGAATGGGGCTGGATTTAGCTGATTGGAGACGAGTAATGTTTGAAGGGTGTACCGCCGACTCGGGCGAGATGGCTTCACGTGGACGTGCATTGGAACCCTTGATGAGCGGAGAAGGACAGGTGCACGTAACAACACCGTTTGGAACTGATATCAGATTCAGACTCGACAACCGCCCACTCGACTATTCGTACGGCCTGGCAACAGAAGAGAAAGCCGAGAGAGGAGAGGTAGTTTTCTTGCCAACTGGTGGAATCGAAGTTTCAGCTACAGAGGATAGCGCTGTAGGACGAATAGTCTATGACACATTAATCCGCTCTGAAAGAGGTCAGGTTGAGGGCTTGACCTTTCAAGTAGCACAGGGCCGAATAAAACAGTTTTCTGCGAGAACTGGAAAGGAGATCTTCGAACGTTATCTTAGAGAGGGAACGGGCGATGAGAATCGCTTCGCCTATTTCGGATTCGGACTGAACCCCAAGCTTCGCCACGGGTTTACTCAGGATGACAAAGTCCTGGGAAGCATCATCTTGGGATTCGGCCACAGCAGCGCTGAGGGAGGGAAAAATATCGCGAGCGGTACATGGTGGGCCTCGATGACCAAGGCCACAGTAACAATTGACGGTCAGAGGGTTATGGAGGACGGAAGATTGCTTGTTAGATAGGAGACGAATCGCCGTTGACTGAGTCTCTTCAAAATTGGACTCTGCAGCTCCCGAATGTCACAAAGGGTTTGCACAGACTCGGCGGGATAGAATTTCAGGTCCACGGTCTTGAATTCATGCATACTCATGGGACTTTGCAGCTTGACATCAGGCTCTCCAAACAAGACCAAGAGCGAATGTTGAAGGAGGGTAAGGCTGAACCGCATCGCTTCGTGCATCATGAAGCCGGTTGGGTCACGTTCAGAATCCGTTCAGAAGAGGATTCTGAGAAGGCGAAAGAACTGATTCGCCTAGCGTATGATAATGCAGACAAGCTGATGACGGCTCACACGTTGAAGCGGGTCCAAGGTACTAACCGAGCACCCTAGGACTTTCTTAGTTTCACCAGAAAGTGGGCACGGTTTCCTCCGGCTTCAATAGGGATTAACCTCTCTTCGAAGGATACGGTCTCGAATTTTCTGAAACAGGATTCTAGTTCCTTTCGCGGGAAGAAGTGATGGATTATTCCTCGCTCCTCCCCCTCTGTGAAAACGTAGGTATTTGATTCCAGTTTTCTACCGTTACCTTTTCTGAAGTCTGCCGTAGATAAGGCGATAACGAAAGCTGAGGCTCCTTTTTTCATGACCCGATGAATTTCCTTGGTCGCCTGCTTGATTTGCGCGAGTTTCCCGTGGTGGAGAACGTTTGTGCAGACAATGCCGTCAAAGTAATCCTCTGTGAACGGAAGCTCCCACATCTCATGCTCGACAAGAGTTACATTGTCGATGGAAGCAGTCCTCAAACGATCCTCGACGGTCTTAAGCGCAGTTTCCGAAATGTCAAGAGCTACGACCTGAAAACCCGCCTTTGCGAGAAGTATGGAATGGCGACCCGCGCCACAGCCCAGGTCAAGAACTCTCCTTGCGCCATCTCGTTTCAGATCCTCTGCGAAATCAGCAACAAGAAGTAATGGTGGGGAAGTCTCCGCCCATCTCTCTTCCCGCCAGGCAAGCTCCCATGGATGAGCCTCTTTCGGACGCATTGAGTGTCAACCAGCAGTAACTCATCGGACTACTTAGATGGTGATGATCTCTCCACGAATCTCTTTGTTGATTGTCAGAATACCGTAGGTTTTCTTTGTGGCGGGAAGCCTTCCTGTCGCGCTGCCTGGGTTGAACCAAAGAATGCCGTCACGGTAATCGTTCTTCGTCCGATGACTGTGACCGTGAATAATCGCCTGGACCCCGGTAAATTTGGGCCTCAACCTTTGCTCAAGGGTAAGCGGAGAGCCTCCCTCCGCAGGATGGTTCACACCAATCTTCAAACCTTCTACCTCTACGAGAGCGACCGCCGGCAATTCCCTCCTGACATCGGGCCCGTCAATGTTTCCATATACTCCTCTGAACGGGCGCATCTTGCGCAACGCGTCCACTAGACTCCTCCCGGTGAAGTCCCCGGCGTGAATTATCATATCAGCGCCCGACAGTTCGTCAAGAACCTGCTGTGGCAGATTGTCAATGGAGTCCGTGTGAGTATCAGATATGACGCATATCTTCATGAGTACCGGGCGTCAGGATCGATGGGTCCCGAGGTTTCTAAGTTTTCCAGGATCTCTAACGGGCGCCTATTCCATTGAAAGCCGTATGAACAGCTTTCAGAAAATACGTCCCCCCGAGGAACATTGCAATTCTCCCGGTCCACGAAATAGGATCGCCAGGAGCTCTGCCGAAGAAGACCGCAGCTAGTCCCACTCCTGTCAGTCCGAGGGCAAGAAAATACCAGTAGAGAGTGCTTGACTTCGACCCTGAAAGGAAATATCGTCTGGTAAAGAGGGTCGATGATGCCGCGAAAAGAGCGATTGCGCTTATGAGAACGGCCATGCGTAAGGGCGTCTGGCCAACTCCCGGAACGAAGAAGAGTGGAGTCATACCTTCGAGTGCGACCACAGCGAATATAGTAGTGAATGCGAGAACACCCCCATAGGCGAGGAACAATACTGACCTTCGAACTCGAGGATCCTTCTTCAACGATGGGCCTTTGGACCAGGTCGCACTAGCCGTGTGGAATATTGATGCAACTAGTGCTCCAGTGTTCGAGATTGTTATCGCTGCATTGGGTCCGCTTGGAAGATTCGATAGCCAACCTGAGAGGAGAGAGGCTGAACCCCACGCTAATGCTCCGCTGCCCATGAGGACGAGAAACGTCCAGCCGTTCTGCATGTAACTCTTGAAGGAAACATAGCCTACCATGAAAGACGTGATGGCAAGAAAGACAGTGGACAGCACCGCGTATAGAAACGGAGGCTCAAACGCCAATCCTTTGCTAAACTGTGCCGTGGGCGGCAGGATGATGTCGAAGACAACTACCGAGGCTATTACAACGGGGAGTGGAACCGCAACGATTAGGCTCGGTCTCCACCGGGGCGGAATTGTTCCCTGGGTCTGTCCGACTTGCCCGATTGAGTTAGGTTCACGAATGTTTCTGTTTGTTCTTGGCAAAGGCCGTCGCAGCAACCGGACCTCTTACTGGGCCAGCCATCGCTGGGCTCCCGCTGATATGAGAAGATTGTAACCCTCGTTCATGAGACAGCTAATCGTGCTAGTATCCGATCAGAGTTTCATAATTTCTCGAAGAACTCTACTGATCCGCCATGATCAGGTTATTTTTCGTTCTTAGAAAGGTCTCCACAATTCGCTCTCTGTTCGAATGACTCCATTGTGCAGCTCTCGAATACAGGGTAAGCCTGTACCCCCTCGCCCTTTCAGGATCGTTCCTCAACATCCAAAACGCGTAGACAAAATCCTCGATGAAACTTGCGGTCATCAGGTCCTGAATAAGCCGGACCTCGATGTCGGGGATGGGATGATATTGCTCGTAGTACAACAGGAATCGTTTGGCGAGATTTAGGTCCAGTTGGGACTTGACCTTTTGTTCTCTGAATGCCGTGTTGCAGTTGGTCCATCCGTCGTGCTAACATTCTCGAAGTCAAGCAGCCCAACCAGGCTGCCATTTTTCCAGACCAGATTTTCTGGATTAATCTCACCATGAATTGGATATCGTTTCAAGTTCGAATACTGACTTTCATCCAAACCACGCAGTATTCTCTCTAATATCTTAGATTCCTTCACAAACCCAGCATCTGCTCGGTTGGCTCGATTCCCGCGAAGAATCTCCGCCCGGAAATCTCCAATCTCCCTCAACACAGGAGTCCTATTGAACAAATCCGAGCGGGGTTTTCCGTTGGTGAGGTGTGACTTTTCTATCATCAGGTGATATGTTGCCATCGTTCTCGCAAGCTGGGCGAGACACTTCTCGCTAAATCTGCGTGTGGCAACACCTTCGATGAATGTGTAGAGCCAACAGTAGCGGCCGCGGACGTTAACGAACAGTTCACCATTCTTAGTTGGGATCGCAGAGGGTATCTGGTACGGGAAACCGCCTTGCCTGAGATAGTCAAGATAGTCTAGTTCAAAATTCATATCACGAGGGGTTTTGTGATGAGTATGGGAAACTTTGTCGCAGGACGTATTTTCCTTTGGGTGTTCTGATGATGAAGTTGTGGTTGACTTCGCCCTTTCTCGCGCGTCTACATGTTACGATTCGACCAATATTCCATGATGGGGTTGCATCCTTGACTTCCCAGGGAATTCGCAGAGTAATGCTTCCTCCAGTGTGATCTATTCCTCTCGGATTTGTCAGTACATATGGAATGGCGTTCCGCTAAGATATGTAATCGATGAAAGTTGTCGTACGCGATGCTCGTTCTAGTCTAGGCCTGAGTACGAGGGTATGATGCTTTTTGCGAATTCTTTGAGGTTGTCAAGATACCCGCTGCGGTGGAGGGGTGCAATGTAGTATAGGGCTCCGTCTTTCGCGGCCTTTTCCACATCATGCCCGACTGCTTTCAGGTCGAACTTCGGGTCTCGATTAGCAACGGACCCCGCCGCAATAGCCACCTTGTCCTCTCGATGGAACCTTCGCGCCTCCTGCTTGACGATTGATCGTGCCTTCTCCATAGGAACATGGACCCAGGGCGGGATGTGACAGATGTCGGAGTATTGGCCGGCGAGCCGTAGCATTTGTGTCCCGACGCCTCCGAATAGTAGTGGTGGATGGGGTTTCTGGACTGGTTTGGGTTCTAGAATCGCTCCTTTTGCGTGGTAGTATTTTCCCTTGAAGTTGACCTGTGGTTTCTGCCAGAGCTGTAGGATCAGCTCTAAGCCTTCCTTTGTCTTCTCGACCCGAGTTTTCGAATCGTCCCATGTGCCGTATCCCTCGAACTCCGTCTGCGACCATCCGGCGCCAACGCCGAGGACTGCTCGTCCTGACGACAGTATGTCCATGGTGGACACCATCTTGGCCAGCATTCCTGGTGGACGAAACGGGATCGGGGTGACGAGCGTTCCGAGTTTGATGTTCTGGGTTTTGGCCGTGAGGTAGGTGAGGGCGATCCAGCTTTCTAGGGTCGAGTCTTTCTGTTGCTGTCCGTAGGCTTCAGCCCACATGTAGTGGTCCGGGATAACCGCGCCCCAGAACCCGAGCTTGTCGGCAAGCTGAACTGCTTGATCGGTGAGGCTCCAGCCATTGTACCAGTTTCCGAGACCTGAGAGAATGAACCTCAAAACTCAACTCCCTACGCTGAGCTCTGGCAACTATTTATTTCAACTTGGGAGAGCTGTCTTTCAGCCTAATGAGACTCGTTTTCATCTACGGACCTCCAGCGTCTGGCAAGCTAACAGTCGCAACTGAATTGGCAAAGCTGACAGGGTTCAAACTTTTCCACAATCATGTCTCGATCCAGTTTGTACAGTCCATTTTTCGAGTTTGGAACAAAGCCCTTCGGGCGCCTCACCGGAAAGTACCGGCTTGAGATGCTAGAGGAGGCTGCGAGGGAAGGAATTGATACAATTTTCACCTTTGTCTACGGCAAGAGCGAGGACGACAAGTTTGTGAAGAATGACATCCAAAGGGTAACGTCGCATAGTGAACAAGTGTGCCTCGTGCGGCTCTACTGCGATCGCATAGAATTGGTCAGGCGTGTCAAGGCGAGTCAAAGGAGACGGATGGGAAAAGTTGGGAGCGAGAAGCTGCTTAGCGACCTCTTCCAAAGACATAATCTTGATTCAGAAATCCCATCTCGCGCAAGTTTGAGTATAGATACGACAGATCGAACTCCAATAAATGTCGCAAAAACGATAGTTCGCCATTACAAGCTTCAAAGCTCCTCTCCAAGGCCAATTCGTGTAATCTGATACCGGACTTCTCATAGGTCGTTTGAACCGCCCAAGTAGCAAGGATGGTCAAGGGTGCAGCAATCCAGGCCAACCGGCAATATCAGAGCCATGGTGCAAGCTGATTTCGATGCAAGGCTAGACCAGATCATGAAACTTGCACTGTTGGCAAATCCAAAAGCCAGTCGAGACTTATACAAGCAATACATCCTCAAAATATTCAAAGAATTTCCAAACCTAGCTTTCGTTGCAGTAGACGATGACAAGTTAGTTGGATTTGTCATGGGGAGTCTACAAGAAGAGCAGGGCGAGATAGAAGACCTTGCCATCATTGAAAATCATAGGCGAAAAGGCCTCGGGAAAAAGCTCGTGGAATCAGTTGTATCAGCTATGAAAAGTTCTGGTGCGAAGCGCGCACTTGTTTGGGTTACCTGGAGAAATACTGCGTCGATTCCATTCTACTACGGGATCGGATTTCGTTTTCTACATTGCGAACGAGATAAAGTGACGCCGGGGGAAACTGCAGACGTGATTTACTTAGAGAAGTATATGTAGACTTTTGATGTTCTTCTGGAGAATGCCCCGTTGCAAGAAGCACGATCGCGACAACAGTGCGGTTTTCCATCCTCTCGATCAGAGACTTTGTTCAAGGCTATGTTTTCAGTTCCCTCAATAACTGCTTCGCGATTGTCAGTCTCTGAATATCGTTAGTGCCCTCGTATGTCTTGATGATCTGCGAGTCCCGCAGAAACCGTTCCACCGGATATTCCGTCGCGACACCATAACCGCCGTGTATCATCATCGCAAGCAACGACAGTTTCTCTGCAGCCTCAGTCGAGGTGACCTTCGCGATGGACGATGCTTTCACGAAGTCTTTTCCCTGATCCTTGAGAGACGCAGCCCAATATGTCAACAGTCTCGCGGTGTGCAATCCCATGGCCATCTCGGCAAGCTTGTACTGAACCTGTTGGAACTCCACTAATGGTTTTTCAAAGCTGGTTCGTGTCTGCGCGTAGCTTACCGCCGCTTCATATGCTGCCTGACAAATCCCAACTCCTTGCGCGGCGACGTCGATCCTGCCGCGGTCATAGGTTCTCACTCCAACATAGAAACCGTCGCCCTCTTTTCCTAGCAAGTTGTCCTTGGGAACTTTCACATGGTCAAGGACGAGCTCGGATGGTTGCGAGCCGCGCAGTCCAATTGTCTCGATCTTGCTTGCGACCTCGAATCCCCCGGTTCCTCTCTCGACTAGAAATGCGCTGAGCCCCTTGTGTCTCTCTTGTCTGCTAGGCGGCGGGCTCGTTCTTGCGAAGACAAGGTAGAGGTCCGCTATCTCGCCGTTTGTGATGAAGGTCTTTCGTCCAGAGATTTCCCAATGTGTCCCGTGAAGTTTCGCGGTGGACTTGATCCCCGCCACATCTGACCCTGCGCCCGGCTCGGTCATGGCGTGAGCCCCGATCTTCTCGCCTGCGATCATCGGGACGAGGTAGCGTTTCTTCTGCTCCTCCGTTCCCCATTCATTCAACGGCTCAGAAACAAGATGACTAGCAACAAAAACTGTCGAGCAGGCAGCTGAGACGCGGGCCAATTCCTCGAGCGCGATAACCATCGATAATAAGTCGGCGCCCAGCCCACCATACTCTTCTTTGTAGGTGATCGCTGTCAGGCCGAGCTTTGCAAGCTGGTTGAGCAGTTCACGGGGAATGTGGTTCTTGCGATCAATCTCGCTAGCTATCGGCCGGATCTGTTTCTCGGCAAAATCACGGATGGTATTCCGGAGGCTTTCATGGTCCGGGGTCAACTTGACCTCGTAGTCGGCTGAACGTGGAAGAATGGTACTTGTCAATTCGAACAGGTGCTCGGGGCGTTTGGGAGCCTGTCGTTCCTTTAAACTTTGAATCGCGATAGACTTACGATTCCGAGATCTGGGATCGGCGGAATGCGAACCAGCTTAGAAGCAAGAGCGCTGCTATGTAGACGAGAGAGACCCAGAGATCTCTGAATGCGACATTTGCGAAGGTGTCTGATGCGAGCAGAGTCGTGGTCGGGGCCCCTGATGCACGGAATTGGAAGCCGCAGAAGTTCAACACTTGTCCCGGGTTCAGAACCCATTGCATTAGCATTGAGCCTAGCGCGTCCGTTCCGGTGCTGAACGTTTGGCCCTCGCCACGGGTCACGCCCGCACACTCGCCAGTTGTCCCAGTTGCGCCCATGCCAGGTGCGTAGAACAGTATGGTTGATGCTCCTAGTCGTGCCGCAATGAGCGTTCCGCCTATGAGTAGTCCGATGTAGAAGCCGAAGGACCCTAAGGCTGCAAGGACAGAGTTCTTGGAGAGCGTGCCCAGGGTTAGTGCTATCAAAGCCCAAACCATACTGCCTATGGTTAAGCCTAAGATCCCGAGAGGAATCACGTTCAGATTGTTTTGCGGGCCGTAGATCACAGTGCCACCGATTGTTACGTATGCGACGAGGAATGCGTAGGCGGCGAGCAGCGTCACTACTGCTCCGACTATCTTTCCTGCGAAGACAAGGGTTTTCGAAACAGGTTTTGTCAACAGTGGAACTATTGTTCCGGACTCAAACTCGCCTGAGATACTGTTCATCGTCGTGGCTACACCGACCAGGAAGAGGAAGATTCCAGTGAGAGCCGCGATACCATCAAAGGCGAACGTTGGATTCGCCTGGAGCGTTTGGGGCGGATTTGCAACAGCGTCGGCTATAGGAGTGAATGCGAGCTCGACGGTTGCAATGGCGAATATGATGATGAATATCGCGATGATCTTTTTCTTTCGAATGTTCCAGAGGAACTCGTAGTAGAGAATCGCGGCGAAGGCAGCTAGCATCCCAGCTCTCTTCTTCTGCTGTGCCATCAGGCCATTCCCTCTTTCCCAACCAAACTGAGGAAGGCGTCTTCAAGTCCTCCTCCTTCCTCTTGCATCCTAACAATTACTCCTCCAGCCCCAGTTATGGCGCGCGAGACTTCCGCCCGTACGTCCTCAGTTGTGTCCAAGTGGAGCGTGTAGGTGTTCATGTTAGCTTCGACAGTCGCGTACTTCAACGTCTTCAAGGCGGCAAGAACCGGGTCTATTGGTTTCTCAAGCTCGATGACGAGCCTGCGTTTCGCCAGAACCTTGCTAGAGATGCCTTCTAAGGTCCCGGTGTATCGCACGACACCCAGATGGATAACTGTCACGTGATCGCAAACCTGCTGCACCTCAGCGAGAAGGTGTGACGAGAAGAAGACCGTGGTGCCGGACTTGACAATGTCCTTGACCATGTTTCTAACCTCGACCATCCCGACGGGGTCGAGACCTATGCTTGGCTCGTCCAATATTACTAGCTCAGGGTCGCTGACTAGAGCCTGAGCGATCCCGATACGTTGCTGCATACCCTTGCTGTACTTTCCAATTCGGTCCTTTCCTCGTCCTTCAAGACCGACCATCTTGATGAGCTCTGGAATTCTCGCCCGTCTTTCCGTCTTCGACATTCCATACATGCGACCGTAAACGTCGAGCAGTTCTTCCCCCGAGAGATGCTTTGGAAATCTTGGCAGCTCCGGCATGTAGCCGATCCTGCGACGGACCTTGGGGTTGTCCCCGTTGACCCCTTGGCCGAGGATGCTGAGACTGCCTGAAGTTGGCCGTAGCAGGCCGACCATCATCTTGATCGTGGTAGACTTGCCTGCCCCGTTCGGGCCGAGAAAACCGTGAACCTGCTTTGAGGCAACTGTGAGGTTCAGCCTGTCGACCGCGAGCCTGTCACCATACTTCTTCGAGAGATCATGAGTCTCGATGGCACGATCTTCAGGCAACGCTCATCACAACTTGTGACGAGCATCGCCGCGGCACGGTCTATTTAGTGGTTTTACTAGCCGCTTCTCTATACTTGCGATACCGCTAGTAGAGACTGGGTTTCGGAAGAGGCGCCCCGCAGCCAACGCATTTTTCTCTGAACGGCTGACTCATCCCACAGTATTGGCATTTCACTAGTATTGTGTCTGGAGGAGGCGGGGGAGAAAAAGCCATCTGTTGAGTATACGGACGCTGGACCCCAGGCCCAGATTGCGTTGCGGCCCTTGCAACAACGATGATATGATAACAATGAAGAATAGGAAGAAAATGCCACCAAACGCGACACCGGGTGGTCCAGTGGCAAAGGCTGCGACGCCTCCGAATAAGAGGAATATCATGAGGAGAACGATGGCAACAATGACCCCGGATCGATTTTGCTGGCCGCTCAACCTGTCAGAGACTGATCCCCAGTTCTATAACAACATAGTGGGAGTCTTCATCACCAGGCAAGACTTGCCTGAGTCGTATCTTCTTCGTGGCGAAGTAGGCCAAGATCGCCCCTCAACAACAGTGAATATCCTGTTCTTGGACCGTCACATAGGATGTAGTCTCCGATTATAGAACCGGGTCCAAAGAATCCCGAGGAGAACTGCGCTCCTAGGCCTCGGGCTACTCCTGCAAGCTCTCCCATCGACATCGAACTAGACATTGCAAAGCATAGATCGAAGCTTCGCATTATCGGACGCCAAGAGAGATTTCCGGTGCCAGAACCGACTTCTCCTATTACCTCCTCGGATACGAACTCACCTACTCTCCGGCTTATCACCAAGGAGACTTTCTTGAACGATGTTCCCGTGTACGAGACCGAAGCTGTTAGACCTCCCGTGGGGTCGATGTTTATGGAAGCGTTAGCGATCGACTGATCGTGGGCGATTGAGAGGAGCGGCCTGCCTACAGAGGGTTTCAAGGGGAACCATGGCGATCTTATGAGAAAAACCCAGATGTCGCGTCCCATTGGGACGTCGATGTGGATCGCTGGAGCGAGGAACATTCCCTCCCATCGGCGCCGCAATAATCCAGCTGCGGGCATAGACTCTTGAAGTGTGAAAGTCAGTGTCTGGCTTCCGTCAGAATCGGTTGCTTCCTCAGGCTGAATAATCTGGGAATCCAGCATCGAAGAGTCGCACCTCCAAGCCTGAGTCTTTCCCTCCTGGACCCAGTGGAATAAGAGAACTCCAGTCCCAGTGTAAACAGCTCTATGCGCTATTCCCCGGCTCGACTTGAGCTTGACAATAGGCTGGCCGGCTCCAATTCCGTATTCAACCTGAATACCACCGACTAGGCTGTAGACTGGCACTATTCCCCGACTCGCTGCGACTCCAACCAGTTCACATACGACAACCGACTCCTGATTTAAAGAACAATAGAATTGAAAAATTCAAGAGGTCGAGTCACGAATGTCAGAGATGTTGACTCGAAGGTAGGGTAGGTTGGGTTAGTGGGGCGGGTGGGATTTGAACCCACGATCACTGGTGCCCGAGACCAGTATTTGCCCGAACTGGTAGTTCCCTACCAGCTCTCTTAGACCAAGCTGTCCCCACATGCGGGTGGTCTGGACCACCGCCCCTGCCGCGTGCCTGAATTCAATGATTCAAAATGCTTTGGTTCGATGGCCATCGGAGTAGGCAGGTTGGTCCCTGCCAGATTCCTGGCTCTGCGAACCGATCTGAATACGTTGAACTGAACTATATTCTGTTAGAGTAACTGGCCGTACTTGACTCGATGATTTTTCTTGGCAGAGATCTTGTTATTTCGCTTGCTTGTGATCCGATGGGGCTTTCTTGTGTCCGTTGAAGTATGTCCTGACTAGATGTTCGAAGAAGATGCTGAATCCCCCGGTCCTTCCGTAGTATACCTTGTCAACTTCTCGCCTTACCAGCTGTTCTGCTTCCGACGATAGAGAGATCATTACTTTGCCCATGGTATCTCTAGACTACTGTGGATAGCTCTGGGCCGTTTTATGCTTATCCCCTGCACCGGCATCCCATCGGCAAAGAATAAGAACATGAGATTGGGAATTCAGAGCCCCCGACTAGTTGCGTTCTACCTGAACTTCTGCAATAGTCTGGCGACGGATGTGATCGCGACTACAGCTCCGACTGCTAGGCCTAACTGATCGTTAAGAGCCAAAGCCAGGATTGCTGTGATGCCTCCGGCCACGAAGTCTCGGAAGAGCCCTTTGCTCTTGTCTGAGGTATCGAGAACATCGGAACCCAACACGAGCAGGAGTATCAGGAAGTAAACGGGCTCTTGGCTTATGGCGTTGGCAATGACAAAGCTGGCTACCCATGCCGCGGACTCGGCCACCGGGCGCAGAACTGGTCGTAGCTCCGCCAGCTTGTACGACAGATCGCTCATGTAGTATAGCTGCTATAGGAGGATAGAAAAGGCGACCCGACTTTTTCTACTGCGTACCAGTCGAACAAAGAAAATGTCAATCTTCCGTAATTCTGGAACGCGGTCCTTGGAGGGCAAGCAGTTAGCCTAGACTCTTGGAATCAAAACCGCGCCCATATTCATCGAGATAGATTATCTCCGACAGGGGCTTTCGGTTCTTTCTCTTGCCTGAGATTTTTCGTTCAGGGAAGCCAAACACAACGACTGTAGCGACATCCATTTTCTTAGAGATCTTGAAGTCCTTCCTCACGGCGTCCTCTTTCATTATTGTGAACAAGCCCGAGCCTATGCCATGACTCCAAGCGGCGAGCTGCATGTTTTGCGCTACTCTTCCCGCATCCAGATAGTTGTCTGGTTGACTGGGATCTATGAGCACGATGATTGCCAGGGGAGCGTCTTCCACCCCATTGGCCTCGAGCGCTATCCTTTGCTAGCCGCATTAGTCGACTGGCATCCTGGACGAGTATGAACTTCCAGTTTTGAGAATTGAACACTGTTCCCGTAGATCTCGCAGCTTCGAGAATTTTCAAGACTATTTCCCGCGGTATTTTCTTGGAGCTGAACTTTCGAATATCGAGCTTAGACAGAATCGTCTCGTAAGTTTCCATCGGGTCTACAGCCAAGAATTCTAGAACTGCTCCGCTTTTATGACTGTTCCAAGATAATACGCAAAGAGCCAAGTACCGACCGCGACCCATTTCTCCAGCATCTTGACAACTCTCAAAATCTACAAGGCGATGAAGAACGCTCCAGGAATGAGCCGGTCCGAGGTTGACGCATTTCTAGCCCGCAGCAAGACCCCTCTCCGGCTTGGAACAACTAACGCGAAGGGCGAACCCAACATACACCCTGTATGGTACGAGTACGTGAACAACAAGATCTATTTCATGAGCTGGAAAGACGCGTTGAAAGTCCGGAACGTGAAAGAGAACAAGACGGTCTACTTCTCCGTTGATACCGATGCGATGCCCAACACGGGAGTGAAAGGAAAGGGGACAGCCACTATAGTCAAAGATACCGGGAAAATTTTGTCCGTATCGGAGAAGATCATAGCAAAATATCTGGGCGACATCAGAAGCAAGATGGCGCAGAGCATGATGGATGAGGTAAAGAAAGGCTCGGAAGCGCTGGTCGAGATTACTCCACACTATTTCTCAACTTGGGACTATTCCAAGTCGAAATTCTAGTTCGTTCGCCCTGAGACCTTCGAGACGGCCTTACACAATCTCTATCAGGTCGAGGGACGGATATCCTTTGTCGAAATTGAAAGTGGCCCCGTGAATATGTGTGAACGGTTTTACGCCGTAGATAAGAAGATGCCCGTTCCAGCTTTGGACCTTTATGTGATAGTCGGCTTGTCTGAGAAACTCATCACGCACCTTAGTGGGACGTGACGATATTCCGATGCTGAAGGCACCTTCATCCCGCAGGCCTTCACCCATCTCGGTGAACCCCGGAAGCGTAAGGTCTTCCCCATAGACCTGCACGAGCTTGTCGAAGTTCATAGTCAGCATCATGCCAGTCGAGGTTTCTTTCAACACATTCCATGCCTTGTAAAACTCGGCGACGTCACTCATCAGTTGACCACGCACCTTTAGCCTCCATGGCTTCGAAGGCAGCTGCGGATTAAACTCGACAATCCTAACTCTCTCTGCGAGAGGCTTGTCACCTATGTAGGGTCTCAAAGCCTCCGCCGCGGATTCGGAGCTAAAGGTCCCGGTAGAAACGCTGAAGCAGGCGCCGCCTTGGTTTACGAAATTTGACCTGATCATGTTGATCAATAGCCTCAGCGATTGAGGGGCGACACTGCTCTCGGAGTCTATCAGGAAGAATGAGCCTTTTCGGATTCCTCCTCCCAGTACTTGGTCGAGTTCCCTGCTCCCTGTGGAGTAGTGGGTTGCTGTGTGTGGGATTTTCTCTGGGCTTCTCACAATGGTCGGTGGGCCGTTTTCGTATTCTTCGTCCAGGAAGGTGAACCGTCCCCTTTCTAAGGAGAATGGGGAGTACTGGCTCTCGACCTTGAATCCTCTTAGCTTGTCTATTCCGAGAGATCTTACTCGTCTCCCATCTAGCTCACTTTGTTTCAATGTTACAACTCCGTCTACCAGGTAGCCGAGGTTGTCGGCTCTTTCGGCCTCACTGACTAGAATCACGCTTACCTTTGTCTGATCAAGTTCGGACATGACTGCTGACTCCAGCATCTTTCGTCCTTCAGTTGTTGCGTTTCTCAGCGCGCCCTCCCAACTGTCTACGACCAACACTGACTTCTGTTTAGCCTGTTTCAGTCGAACTATCTTCGAGAAGACACTGTCAGTGTCGGAGCCTCGGAGGTCGTGGAACTCGTCGTTCCAGCTAGCTTTCGAGGATCTTCCAGACATTGAATCGATGACTTCATCAATCCATGGAAACTGTATGCGTAGTTTGACTGGTGAGACCCTGCTGGACGCGTAGACCCTACGCGAGTCCCCAATCGCATTCAGTATTTCAAACGCGAGAGTTGTCTTTCCCGTGCCAGGGGCACCTTGGATAAGCAATACATTTCCTGGGACTTCGAGAAACTCCAAAAACATATTCATCATGGGGGACGATGTCGCGCGGACTACGGAAGATTCGAGCGCTTGAGGATCTGATTTCGGCGCCGAGGCTATCAAATTATTGCTTCCACAGAGTGAAAGCATATGTGAAAGATTTCAAGAATTTGTATCCGTTGCAAGTTCAGACGGGAAATCGATTTGATTGGAATGTCACGTTGACTATCCACACCTCTACAATTGAGTCAAAACAGAATGGTAACCTTCTAGGCGAACATCTAGACCGCGTAATCCAGATCGGCTAGAACCTAGTCTTCAAAGCCTAGAGGTTACGCTGTATTGGCTGGGTAAGTGTGCCGAAACTTAAGTTCAGCAAGGACTACCTTCAGCGTTTGACGAAGCCTATTCCTAAGAAAGATCCGAACATGCGGGCGGCAGCATCCACCGAGACTCTGTCAGAGCCGCGACATCCCAGGGGATTCCATCAGTACTGCACGAACTGCGGAAGAGAACAGCTTTTCAGTGTAGACACCTTGGGCTGGAAGACCTGCACCGTCTGCCGCGTTACCGCGCCCGATAGAAGCCAGAGCCCAATTTAAGCAGAGTCGTTCACGGCTACATCAGCGGTTTAGTCAAACTCAGCAAGTTTTGGTTGTAGGCCCTCTCCCAAGGACCCTACAGCGAACTGGATCGTCATAGGGTGCAAGCGTAGTTCAAGTACAATTTTTTAAACAAGGTAAGCCCGGAGGACCTGGATTCTTCTTGCAGCGAGCTTACGAACGTTTCAGTTCGGACGTCTTAGACGCTGCGTCTGCACCTGTTAGGCTTCACATTCTCAAGCTCTTGGTTTCCAAGGGCCCCCTCCCGTATACCGAGATCATGTACGAGGCTAAGCTGGACCCTGTGCGGGACGCTGGAAAGTTCGTCTATCACCTCAAAACCCTTCGTAAAGCCAGCTTAGTGACGATCGAAAAAGGCACGAAAAAGTACAGCATAACAGACCTCGGCAAGATTCTAGTCGAGTTCTCACGCGATCTTGAAGAGTGGATCGCTGTCAAACGCGGCCGCCTCTTCGTCCGAACCTCCAAAATGACAATAGAGGAATTTGACCGGACCAGAATCGCTTCATCACTTGTCACTGAAGCAGGTATGCCTCAGAGCCTCGCCGATGAGATTGCGTCTGAGGCGGAGGAGAGGCTCCTGCGGTTCGGGACAACCTACCTCACTGCACCCCTTGTACGCGAGCTTGTCAATACTATCCTCGTCGAGAGAAAGCTCGAGGAGTATCGCCACAAGCTTACCCGACTTGGACTTCCCGTCAATGACGTGACGGTTCTCTTGAAGGAGGCAGGACAGAAGCATCTTGACTCATCATGGGTTCAATCGTCCGCAGGCGCAGCCGTCACCGAAGAGTACGTCCTCCTCAACAGCCTTCCACGACCCCTGGTCGATGCGCATTTCTCGGGACAAGTCCATCTAGAAGACGCCGAGTCCTGGATCCTCAACCCCAGCGTCTTCTCGCATGATCCTCGTCCGTTCTTCCGAAAAGGATTACCTGGATCGCAACCCCCTACCTCTATCGAGAGCACCTTAGGAAATCTGCTACGACTAGCCAGAGTGACAGAAGGGCAGGTATCCGGAGAGCAAATATTCGATCACTTCAACGTCCTCCTAGCACCATTCATCAAAGGTGTCCCAAGTCAAAGGGTCCAAGAATCTGTCCGACTTTTTCTCCTCCAGCTAAACTGGAATGGTTTCTCAAACACCCTTCCTTCCCCTTCGACCATAGGGCTCGATCGTGCCGCCCCCAACATCCTAGAACAGTCCGATGCTATTGGTCCCAACGGAAAGAAAGAGGGCAAGTATGCAGACTACGCGCGTGAAGCGGAGGAGTTACTCCGCACGCTGATCGACGCAGTCCAAGAAATTGCCAAAGACAATCCACTTATCAATCCATCGATCACTCTTAGACTGAATCGCGACAAGCTCTCCGAGCCCGATGGGCTTCTCGCAATGAGCCACGAGACTTCTCTAAGATACTCCGTCATGAATTATCTCATCCAGAATCCGGGAGAAACTTACACTGTATCTTCGGACGGATCCATGTTCGTTACCGAAAGCATGGGCGATGTGGCTAGGGGAGCGCTAGTCGGAACGGTCCAAGTCAACCTGCCAAGAATCGCATACGAGTCAGCAGGGAAAGACGAACGGTTTCTCCAGGGAGTTACCAACGCCGTTGACGAGTCGGTTGGGGCTCTGGAGATTCGCGGACAAGCTATTCAGGAACGGCTGAGGGAGGGACTGCTGCCGTTGCTTTCTTGGCAAACAGATGGGAGCGCGTATTATGGGTCTCAACCGATGGCGGAGATTAGCCTTCTCGGACTTAACGAGTCGGTAAAGTATCACATGAAGAAAGACGTGGACAACAAGGATTCTCTTGTCTTCGTCAAAAAGATCATCGAGGCGGCGCGACGCGCGATATCGGAAAGCGACTCTCGCAAGCTTAGAATTCGAGTAGGGCTTCATCCATCCCCCGAAGCATCCTCGAGGCTTGCGGGTATCGACTCTGAGAAATACGGTTTCTCAACCATTGTGTATCAAGGGTCCAAGCGGTATCCGTACTACAGTGACGTGCCGGTAATCCCGCTTACACAGAGGATTCCATTCTCGTCACGCGCCTCTTTGGAGGGGGAGGTTCAGAGATACCTCGACGGAGGATCGATCCTGCCGCTCCTCTTAGGAGACAAAAGCGATACGGTAGGCTTGACAAAAGCGTCCCAACTACTTGCACAATCAGGCGTAAAACATTTCACGTTTTCCGAAATATTGGACCGGTGCCAATCTTGCTATCACGTCGATACGGGCGTCCGTGCAAAATGCTCCAAGTGCAATTCAGACAAGCTGACAATCGTTGCAAAGTCGGCTGGTAGACTGATTCCTCTCGACCTCTGGACCGAGTCGAGGAGGAAAGATTTGGACAGAATCGTGACATATGATCTCGCATAGACAAAACGCCTGAGATAGAATCCGTCATTCAGGGACGCGAGACGGAACTCAATTGAGTTTATCTCATTCGCCTTCTACCCAGATGAGATAGGAACGGGTGGCTTTTGACAGAGATCCGTGTTGGTTCAAGGAAGCCGTTCAGAATAGGGCTCCTAACGGGCATTCTAGCCATCCTAATTGTTCTAGGAATGCAGTTCATCTTGCTCAGAGAGCTTTCTGTATTCAACACGGGACTTGGGCTCTGGGTCCTGGCCACAGAATTCGTTTCGACGGCTGCTCTACTTCTGGCATTGGTGTTCGTCGGCTCATATTTCGCTGCAAGAATACAACGCCAGTCAGGCTCTCGCGCCGCCTGGGTTGGATACTACATCGTTCTTGGACTCGCTTCCTTCGCCGCCTTCACCCTTGGAATGAACGCCGGTCTAACCTTCGACGTGAAGTACTCGACCTACGCCACTAAGGCAGGAATTAACTTTCTCAACCTCCAGTACCTTAACGGAGCCGTCATCTGGACGACCCTCCTTCTAACGGCTCTTTTCATGCTAAGCGACCCGAGAGTCTCAGTAGTAACCGGAAGCGATGGGAAGAGACATTTCTACACGCACAGCAAGCTTCTCGGGATTCTTCGATTACTCTCAAGGACGAACCTTGGAGCTATCATACAAACTACCAGACGGAGCTACTATGAATCATCCAGTTCTAGACCATCGTTCGACTGGGATGTTGGAGAGACACCTGATCATGCGGTCCTTTCGAAGAATGGCAAATTGCAATGGAATGACAAGTTTCTAGTCTCGTCTCCCCCGTTTCTCGCATGGACAACTATCAAGTTTCTATTCGCACTCGGAATCGCGGCGAGCATCGCCAATGACATTGCTCTGAGATTTGTCACCATCCAGAACTATCTTGTCCAAATGAACAGTTCATGGTTCGCGCAGGTACAGAGCTACTTCTCAATACTTGGACTGAGGCTATCCGGCACTTACCAAGTGTCCCCGACCTTCGGCATTGACAGTGTCTTCACGTTTGAAGCCTTCAAGTTCATCCTGTCGATTATCGGTCTGGCGTTTGGAGTCCTAGGGATTAGACTTGGAATTTCGCTCGTTGCCAATGCCATGGTTGGACTTTCCAAGCGAGCCTTCGGAATGTCTCGGGTCGCCCTAAGCAACTTCTTCATCATTATCTGGCTCCCGATCATCTATGCGGTCTTGAGCAGTGGAGCCTGGGTCTATGACGTGGGCACATCCTTCGTTCTCTCAACCCTCGTCATTGTGATGATCGGGGTAGCATTTCTGGCCGGATACACACGAACTCAGAGAATTCTTCACGTCAAGATTACTCGTTTCAAGGGTCTCTTGATACTCGCAATCGTCCTAGTTTCAACAATCACGCTTCCCGTGTACGGGACGTACCTACGCGCCCAGTCCGGGCAGTACATCAACTATCAATGGAATCCAGCCTACGTGCCAACTATTCAGTACACGCGGTGGGCGTACGGGATAGACTCAGTTACTAGTGCGGACTCGTCTCTCATAACAAGCTTGGGAACTCAAACCAACACACTCGACCATATCCGAATATTCACAAACGAATCGGCACGTCTGAACATGAAACCCCTGGTTGGCGTGAACTGGATGTCCATCGATAACGCTCCAGTCGACATCATCTACCTCAATGGCACCGAATATTGGGTGTCCGTACTCCAGCTTGTGCCCGCTGGCCTCCAGAATGATCCTGATGTTTGGCGTACTCAGCATCTGCTACTAACGCATTCCGAGAAGATCCTCGCGGTGAACGCGGCGACCACTCAGGCGGTTGACATTACCAAGATCTGGAACCTAACCCAGTCTCCCCAGATCTACTACGGAGAAGGAGGATTATGGCAGTCGGTGGACGAGGTCTACCTCAATATTCCAGGATTCACAGAGACCCACCTTTCCAATTACACTGGACCTCCTTCCTACAATGGGACAGCCGATTACACCTACAAGGGATTCTGGCTGTACTGGAAGTTCTTCTGGCAGGGAAGATTCGACTTCGCCAACGGTGCATATGGCAATATCAAGGCATTGGAATACCGGGACGCAGACACCAGACTCTCCAACATCTTACTGCCAGACATGCAATCAGACCCAGATCCATACCCTGTAGTTGACAAACAGGGAAATATCTACATCCTGCACTGGGTCTGGATCAAGTGGCAGAGTCCCAGCGACTTCGCCGACTACCCAGACCATACCGACACGTCGATCCTTCGACTCTTTGCGGCAACACTGACCAACATGAAAACCGGTGAAGTTACGGGGTACCTCTACAATAATGGCAAGAGCGACTACGTTAGATCATTCTACAACTCCATGTATCCGCAGTGGAACCAGCAAATGCCGGCCTGGCTTCTCCCTCAGCTGAGGTATCCTGAATCATACTTCAACGCCCAACAGGAAGTGTACAATTTCTATTTCCAAACGGACCCGCTACAATGGCAAAGGAATGTCTTTCTGCAATCGACCGAAACTACTCGGTTCATAATCACACCAATCAACGGAACTCTAACGTGGGCGGCCGTGAGACTGGTAGAAATCTATCATAGCCCATCCCAGAACCTAGCAGGCCTCTACATAGCTCCAGCAGGAATAAGGACGGGGCAAGTCTACCTGATAAGATTCCCCGAGGGAACGACAGTCATTGGACCTAATTCAGCCGTCTCAGCCGTAACCACTGACCCAGGGGTGAAGACCCAATTGACACTCCATCCTGACTGGACTACTGGAAACATACTACTGTATTCGGTGAACGGCCGCCTGATCTATGTCATACCCTACTATGGAACCCAAGGCAATCTCACAGTACCCGAAATGGTAGCAGTCGTCGATGCTTCAACGAAACAGGTGGGCTCGTACTTCATCTCGAATCCCAACAGCTACACTGAAGTAGGGAACGCCACGACTAAAGCAGTCAACAACATTGGAATATCCACTGGAACACAGACAACTGTTAACGGAACTCTGGCTTACAGATACCAATACGAGCAAGGAGGAAACACTCGATGGATTCTCGGGATAAACACGACTAGCGGGCAGGTTCAGGTTCTTGCGAAGGTAGAGACCTTGACGACAACTGACATTTTCAAGATCAACAACACGAACATTTCAAGTACATTCACGGTTGTAGTTGACAACAGTACAACTCCAGCTACAGTTTTGAGAGTCCAATAACCAGAACATAGTGTAGGCCCTAGATTGCGCCGAATACAAGGCCGAGCAATCCCATTCTAAGTACCACGCCGTTCCCGACTTGTGGGAAATATTTCGCGTGACTTGTCGAGTCAACGCTCGAGTCTATCTCATCCACTCTAGGCAACGGGTGCATGACGATAGAGCTCTTCTTTGCTCGCGAGAGCTCGTCAGATGTCAGTCGGTAGGACCCCTTTACCTTCTCATAATCTGCCAGATCTCCGAAGCGTTCTTTCTGGACCCTTGTCATGTAGATGACGTCCAACTCTTTCAGATGCTGTTGCAGCGATGTGGTTTCTTCGACGTCTATTTTCTTCGAGACCTCCTCCAGAACCTCCTTCCGCATCTTCAGTATCTCTGGAGAGATGAGGACCAGTCTCACTTTGTATTTCGCGAGCGCGTACGCGAGGGAATGAACGGTCCGGCCGTATCGAAGGTCTCCAATCAACCCGATCGTAATGCCATCAATGGCGCCGAGCTCCTTCTTGATCGTGTACAGGTCAAGCAGTGCCTGGGTGGGATGCTCCTCCGCTCCTGACCCTGCGTTGATCACCGGGACTCTCGAAAACTCCGCTGCCATCCTTGCCGCACCTTCTAGCGGATGCCTGACTACGAGCACGTCGGCATAATTCTCAACGACCCGGACGGTATCGGCCAGATTCTCGCCTTTCTCGACAGACGTTCCCTTTGTCTCTGCGAATCCGAGAGCGGTTCCGCCAAGTCTGGTCATGGCGGACTCGAAGCTCAGCTTGGTGCGTGTGCTCGGTTCGTAGAACAGGGTCGCCATTATCTTCCCATGAAGCATGTCGGACCCGGTCTTCGCCAGAGGCTCCATGACCTCGGCCATGTCCAGAATGTGATCGATCTCCGACCGGGAGAGGTCGCGAACGCTGACAATATCTCTGCCAGCAAAGCTAGATGTGGGCGGCATTCCGATTACAAACTGAATCGAGGAGTCCTATAACTATCTTCAGGGGTGATAGGAACCATGACGGTTCAAGTTCTCGCAATAACGTCAGACCTATTCCTCCAGTCAAGAATCTCAGAATTATCAAGGTCACTCGGTGCAAACCCCACGTTTGTAACGACCGAGGAGGACTTGCTCAGACAAGCAAGCTTGAGTACTCCAAATTTGGTGGTTCTCGACCTAGCTTCATCGGAGTATGACCCGTTTTCGTGCGCACAGAAGCTGAAGACCATGACCTCACCCCCGAAGATACTGGCCATATTCCCCCACATCAGAACGGACCTCAAACTGAAAGCTGAGAAGGAGAGGGTCGACTACATTGTCCCAAACTCAGCCTTCCTAAGGACCCTGAAGCGTGTCCTCGAGAAAGAGGTCCGGGGCAATTGAGCTGGATCGTCAAAGACCTCTGGGACACGTTGGACAGGCGCCGCGGAGAATTCGAAAGTCTCTGGCAAGATCGTACGCTCCGAGCCTTCGAAACAATCAACCGGATTGCCAGTGAAGTTGGCGAACGCTGTGGTGTTCTGATACAGATCAACTTTCCACCAGGCCAAGAAAGACCAGAAGCCGCCCGCATTGGACGCAGAAACGTAAGCATTCTAGTAGACAAGAACAGGAAGAAGTTCGAAACAATAACGGAAGACGATCTCAAGCGAGCGATTCAACCGTTAAGCCCACAATCTTTCGACCCGGCCCGTTTTGGCCACGAAGGATTCAGGACAAATCTGTCCGCTGGACGCATAGACTGTCTGCCAAGCGGGATCCATCTATGGTGCGACATAACACCCAAGGTCCTAAAGTTCCTCGACTGGATATTCGTAAATGGCTACGGAATGAAACACCCGGAGCATTGAACACTTGGAGAAGATAGTGACAGGTTCTGCTATGAGCGGGCCAGTGTGGTCTGGGGCTCGGTGGCCAAGCTTTGCGGAGCTGCAGACCAACCTGACTAGGCTCTGACCACTTTGCAATCGAGAGCAAAATACGTCCGCTATCTACGAGCACCTTGAACGGACTTTTACTCATCGAGTGGGGGTGGCTTTGACCGTGCGGCACGTCCGGTTCATGGGATGATTCGTGCGAACCATCCCTTCTCTTACCTTCTTGCTACAGCCTCGGCCTGACAAAGCGCCAGTTGGTGCAGGGATAATTCGTCAAGATCACTTCTTTCTTCAATCATGCAGCTGGAAACTTCTTGCCAGCGTGCGTTCCTACTTCAACTCGGCTAATTACTTTGGTAATAGTGTTGTACCATGGTCCGAATTTCTCGCCTTCTTCCAAGACTTTTAATGTTCTCGCGAGAGGAGTAATGATAACTCTTCCAACCTTAACCGATGGTATGTCCTCAGTTTGAGGATAGGACCATTTCGCCCCAGTTTCCCTGATCACTATCTGGGTCACATAAGCTGCTATTTTCTTGATGAGGTCGATTGAAAGTTCTCTCTGTCTCTTCCCCAACGCCTCGATATAGGTGTCGAGATCTTCCAGACTGTTCTTGGAATAATCCGAGGCAAAACCTTCGAGTTTCAAGTCAGAGATGAAAGCGAGCGCAATAGCTTCATTGTTTTCGATCCAGTCCTCCCATTCCCTGCGTGGAATGCTCGCAAGGAGGTCCACCTTTCTAGGGAGAGCGAGGATTCTTGCCTGCTCCGCCTTCCAATCCTCCTCGTAGCGGAATTTCGGAATTCTGACTTGATGAGATTCTTCACCAGTATTGAATGCCTCCGACCCAAGATGGTTCTTAATCTCCAGTCTTCTCCTATCGAAGAGTTCTTGGGCCCTCAGATATTCTTGAGGAGAGGCAGAAAGGAGCATAAGGGCTCCTCCGTCTTGCAGCCCCTCGACGGAGTAACTGGGAGCTGAAAACACTTTGTCCACTCCAAACATTTCGACATATTCGGGTCCAAGAAAGTTGGCCCAGAAAATATCGGGAATGCCTCTTTTAAGATCCATGCCCGCAGGCTGCTTTCGTCGCTGAGAGCTGATTCCCTTGAACATCTCCCCGACGAATGCCATCCCATACATTGGACGTAACAGACCGTACAGCTTCTTGAGAACGCTTAGAAATTCTTCTGGTTTCCCGTCCCTAGCCAGATATTCACGTTGAAGAGAAACCGATACCGTACCATAGTCCGATTGATCATCAGCGAGGAGAACAATAAGGCCGGCGGTGGACTCTCTTCCGAAGATCCAAGTCGCCCTTCCGGGCTCTTCGTTTTTCCACTTTTGGAAGAGACTGTCATGTTGTTCTTGGTTGAAAGGTATCTTGCGGAACCCATAGGCCTCTCCAAGCGAAACCGTGTCAGGGGTGTAAGCCTCGCCGTGAGCGAGGAGTACACGAAGGATCCCTGGAAACAACTCCCGGAATCCGGGTTGATGGGTGAATAAGGCAGAGCTAACTATGGGCTTGAAATCCGAGTCCCTTTGGCTTTCCATTATTTCTACAAAGCCTGAACATTATTGACTCGGAGTTGCTCCTGCCACCAAGGGTCAATTCTTCCATATACATCGTAATAAAGCGGCAGACCGGTTGCCTGAGATATCCTGAGATTATCCTCGAACTGTCTCATTGAACGCGTATCCCCGAACCTAAGCGATCCCCCCTTTGTTTCTATTATACCCTTGAATCCAACGTCGCTGCTCTGGACCACGAAGTCAGGTCGTCTTATCTTTCCTCCGGGCAATTCGATCGAGGGGCGAGATTCCACCTCCTCTTGGACATTGACTCCCCTCAAGGCCAGCTTTCCAAGAGTTCCGCCCTCGTAGATGTTTCCTATTCTGACGGATCCTGCGCCTCCTCCATGGCTTGTTTCCTCAGACAGCCGTGGTTCTGTTGCATACTGGTCTAGTGTGGTCTGGGGCTCAACAGCTATGCTTGCAGGGTTTACTGCCTCCGCAGGCGGCGGCGCCGGTGCGACGTCTGTGTTGTGGGTGTTATCTCATTCCCTGGGAGAGCGTTTCCAGGAACCTGGCATCCTTCTTCAGACCCGCAGTTGTAAACGGCTCCGGTAGGGTCGGTCAGCAGAGTGGGTTGGTTCCCCACGTAGGCGTATGGGTTGAGGCTTTGTGAGTCCCACGGGTTCCAGCCCAAGGGGTCCTGGCTGATGAATCGTCCTGTCGACGGGTCGTACCAGCGCTGATACTCATAGTACAAGCCGGTCGTTGAGCTAACGGGTTTGCCCGTGAACCTGTACGTGTCTGAGCCGGTGGGTGTCCCATTGTCTTGTCCATATGGTTGGTAACTGTCGCTGAAGACGACGGTCTTGTTCGGATCTGTGATCAGCCTTGTGCTTCCAATGGCATCCGGGTGATAGAAGAACGTAGTCGAGCTTGACCCGGCACTGCGGAGGACTCGTAGTCCTGCGGAGTAAATGTAGTCGTTCTCCGAGCCGGTTCCTAGATCTGCTAATGTCTCTGTTCCCAGATATCCGTAGAAGACTGTACTTTGTGCCTCCTTGGATTCTACGCGCCGACCGAATCCATCGTAGGCATAGAAGCCCTGGGCCCCAGTGTTGTTGCTCACGCTAACGAGTCTTCCTGCCAGACTCCAAAAATAGGTCCATCGATTAGGTCCTGTGGTTCTGGAGATGAGATTACCATCGCTATCGTAACGATAATCTGTTGAGATTCCGGATACAGTTGAGCGGGTGAGTTCGTTGTTCGACATGTTGTAGCTGTAGGTGGTTGTGACCCCGTTCAGAACTTGTTGAAGCCTGTTTCCAGCGTTATCATACTGGAACGAAGCCACTGTCTTCGTTGTGCCGGATGTAACGTTCGAGTTGATGAGCCGCTGAAGAGGATCATACGCCTACTTCTCGCTGACATTCACTTGGACGTTGGAGGTGTTCGTCAACCAGCCGGTGACGCTAGCGACGGTGCCCGTGTTATTGTACTGGTAGGCGAGATAAAGCGGGACTGCACCACCGTTCTTCAGTTTGACGGTCGAAATCTGGTCTAGATTGGTGTAAGTGCAATTAGTGACTAATCCATTCGCGTACTGCACTCGTTTCAACTGGTCGTTAGGATAATAGCTGAAACTTGTTGTGCCAGCCACAAAACTATGAGTCATGGTCTGGACTCTGCCGAGAGGGTCATAGCTGTAGCTGGCGTAGGTGAAGTCGTTGTAGGTAATCGATGATATTGTCTCCCCGGTGTACCAGTACTGAAAAGAGTAGCCGTTCGAGCTGGTTCCGCTCGGCGTCGGGCCAAGGATAGGACTCTTTTTGGGATCGAGGTATCCGTTGGCGATGTAATCGCCTGGTGCAGTATCGTAGACATCGTACATGACGAATTGGCCCGGGATGTCCTTGATGCTTGTGACGATGGTCCAAGTCTGTGATTGTGGGATGAAGAGCCTGTCTCCAACTCGCAGCTGGGTAACTGAGAGCCAACCGATCTTCCCGGTGGACTGTTCGACCCAGAGCTTCTGAATAGTCGCATTATCCGTTCTAAGGTCGCGTCCGTCTCGTGTACTGATGATCAGCATGTCATGCACATCGACCTTAGCAGTCTGGATGATAGATGACACAGTGAACTGGTTTGTAGTGACATTATAGGACTGGAGATGGTCCCCGACCTTCAGATTCTGGACAGGAACGAGTGAATGATCGGCCATGGTTATGAGTGTTCCCGCGGCTACACTCCCACCACCGCCCGATGCACATGGACCACTCACTGCGCTAGGAAGGATACCGTTGACCGCGTAGCTCTCACACGTCACCCTGTTGCGGTTATCATACGAGAAAGTAGTTGTGGCATTCTGACTCAACAACTGGAACAGGTTGCTGTTGTCATCGTAAACGTACAAGTCAGTCGTAATTGTGCTCCCGCGATATGTGATATTTGCAAGACGATCAAGAGAGTCGTAGGTGTGATAGGTTCGGATCCCATTCCGATCCGTCTTGGTCACCATGTTCCCGCCGACATCGTACAGGTAGGTTTCGGCCGTTGTATCAGGATAGATTGTCTTTGTAAGGCGGTTCAGGTTGTCGTACGTGTAGCTTGTGGATTGGCCGGTCGAGCTGGTGACACGTAGGAGGTTTCCAACCTCATCATAGAAGTACGCGGTCAGGATGGTTGCGGGCGTGCAGAAGAGGAGAGCGTTTTCGACGACGTCGATGGTTCGGCCTAGACGATCTGTCCAGATGCACTTTGATACTCCGTTTTCGTCCGCGCTCCTAGCCCACGAATCCAGATCGTCATAGGTGACTGTTGTCGTGTTGAGGTCGGGTTTCTTGACGAGAGTTAGACGGCCGAGAGCGTCGTACTGGTATGAGATCGTGTTGCCCACCGGATCTGTGTCGCTGAGGATCTTATCCTGCCAATTGTAGGTGTAAACCTCTGTCGAATATGGCTGTCCATTTAGGAAACGGATAATTTTGGAAAGACGACCGATACCATCATAGACGCGTTGCGCTAGCCATCCGTTCTCGTTGGTTACGTTGAAGTAGGTGAGTTGATCGTTATACGAGTACGATGTGTAACCTTCGTTAGAGGGCATCGTCTTTTTTGTGACTCGACTCAGAATGTCATAGGCGTAGGTCGTGTTGTGTCCGAGGGGGTCTACGGAAGACAGCATGTCCCCCGTGTTAATGTTATGGCCGAATGTACTGAAGATCAGAGTCCCACCGGGAACCAGGGTTTGGTTGCGACTCGTCAGGTAGGCCGACCGGTACTTTGCCGAATAGCCGTACCGCGTAATGTTGCCTCTGGGGTCCGTGAGAGTGATCTGGTTGCCATAGTTGTCATAAGTTCTAGATGTTGTAATCCATTGCCTGCCAGTCGAAGAATCGAACCGCTTCTTAGTCTGAGATAGTCCACCCTGGTAGGTGTAACCGTAATAGTTTTCGACAAACCCGCTAGCGCCGATAGAACTCTGCAACTCTCCAGTTCCGGAGACCTTACCGTGAATGTTGGGGCCGGGAGAACCACCGGGTATGAAAGAGCTAGAAAACTCTGTCGGGCCAGGGCCGGCTGTGAAATTGTCGAACATGACTGAGTATCCTCCCGCGTAGAGCCCGAATCCCGTTCCTGTCGCATCCGGTCCAGTGGTTTGGAATACGCCGGTAACGCTGCAGAGGATGCTTCCCGAGTAGCTCAGGGTTCCCTGTGCGTAGTAGCTGTTTAGGAGACCTAAGTATTGAACGGATAGATTGAGTGTGTACCAAGCCCAATATGTCACCCCAGAGGGTATTAGGCACCTAGCATTTTGTTGGGTGTCTCCGAGCCAGCTTGTCTCGTTTGTGAGTTCGAGATATGTGTCGTTGCGGATGACCAAAGAAAACTTGTTGATTCCGTTCCCAGGATAATGAACGAAAATGCCTGTCCTTGGATTACTAAAATTCTCCATGTTGACCAGCATAATGTTGGTACTTGTCGAGATGTAGCTGGAGCTTAGGATTGGGTGGCCTAGATCGGCCGAGGCAAACATAGCCCCTTGATTACCCGATGTGCCTGTTCCATTGTATGCGCCGTTTGTGACGAGACTGAGAAAACTAGCTTGGACCGCCCAATTTCCTTTCGATATCGACCAGTTGTTGTCTGGCAGAGTTTGGTTTGCCTGACTGAAACTATCTTGGAAAGAGTTGAAGCCTACTGGGACACCGTCATTGTAGTAGGAGCTGAAACTATCATGGTAGGATAAAGCTCTATTATCAATGGCTTTGCTGCTGTAGATCAGGTTGCCCCAGAGATCGTAGCCGTAGAAGTTTGTGAAACTTTGAATTGCTCCGTGACCGTCTGTGACAAGGATGATCTCCTTTACTGGTAGACCGGCGACGCCGTAGAGATCTTCCACGCCCCGGACGAAATTGTGGTTCGAGTCGGAGACGTTCTGGTTCATTCCGGCAAACGAGAAGGAATAGTCGGTGTAGGCGGCAAGTTGCGTTCCGTCGTACGATTGAACCGTCGATCCGATAACAAAACCTCCGGGGGCTGGGACGTAGCTGAACTTGAACTGGCGGACCGTAGCCCCCTGGGATGTTCCAACAGTTTGGCTCGCGACTCTGAAGGTTAGGGCATCTGTTCCGATCGAAGAATTCGCGTAGGCGAAACTCGTGTGCCAATTAGTGGGATATATTATCGAAGATAGAATCCAGGGAGCAATCGCAGGGCTGACTGAGGCCGCAGTATAGTTGTAGCTTGTGATTCTTCCGGCTGGGTCGGTTTCGGAAGCGAGGTCTTGACCATTGTAAATGAAAGTTACTCCTCTGATTTTCCCTAACTCGTTTGAACATGGGCCTGTGGCCTGGTCTATCCTTGCAAGCAGTCCGCTATAGCAGAAAAGAAGCGTTCTGCCGATTGTGTCTATTATCGTTGAGATTAGGCCGTTCGAATATGCGAAGGTGATCGTGTTGCCCGAAGGGTCTGTGATTGTAGTGAGCGCATGACTTGATGGGGCGAATCGGTAGGATACCCCATCTTTTGTGATTAGGAGAATGTCGTTGGAGTTTCGCACCATACGGAAGTTCTCGCCTTGATGATTCTCGAAGAAAGCGGTGGTCCCGGACCAGAAACCGTATGGTATTCTGTATCCTTCACCGTTCCAGAGATGAATGTAGAACGAGACGTTAGCCTTTGTCATCCAAGGAAAATTGAGCTGCCATCCATCGCCCATTGGAGCCCATGGATATTTTTCAAACGGGTACGGGCTACCGGACAGGAAGCTGTAGGGCTCTGTGTAGACTCTGGCAATTTCCAAGTTCAGTCCACGCCCTGGAAGGCTGAGATCTGTCTGCCGAATTGTCAGCAGTCCGGTACTAGTCGAAACGGACTCGCCAAGGTTTTGGAAATATTCGCCGTACGGTGCGACGCCGTATCCGTCCCATGGGTCGGGAGGTGCGGCAAACGGGGACCAAACGGTCTGTACTGGAACTTGTTCGAAGAAGAGTATTGGCCAGTCTGTCCATGTGAGTGTAATCCAGCTTGGGTTGGTTCCGCTGAATAGGGCATAGTTTGATTGCAGGTTTCGTGGTGAGATCAGGTTGATGTTGCCGCTTCCTTCTTTGTTGGCGACCGTTGTTGTGCTTGCATCATGCCAGTCTTGCGAGAAGGTTTTCCGCTTCATTACGATCGAGGGAGTCAGTCCTGAGCCTGCCGGGGGAGAGTAGATCGAGAATGCGTAGAGATCGTTTGTGGAGCTATCGACCGTAATTGTGGGGTCCGTGTCATAACATTGGGCGGGGGGAGATCCGCAGACGTCTTGTGGATCTGGACTGAAAATGTGTCTTACTGGGGTAGCCCACGACGGAGATCCGCTTGCCCGATACTGGTACGTGGTGTTGCCGTCGGGCATTCCGGTGTATACTAGATGAATTCCATACTTCGAGTCGGCCACGGCCGAGAATGTAGTATTCGGACTCTCATTGGGCTCTACGACCTCGGAGTTCCCTACACAACAAATGTACCGGACACTCAAGACCTCGCTATGGGTAGATTTGCTCGACCAGAGCGATATTCCAGGGTCGAATGTCGCGTTAGGGGCCTCTCCGATGAAGAGGCCGTTGTCAACCCAACTCCAGCTTCCTTGGACTACGTGCATGATCGGGTTGGTAACATTCAGGGAAAGGGTCTTTCCACTGGGATAGTTTGCGAAATTCACCTTGAAGGTTGTTGAGACCGAGGACCTAAGGACCCCCGGCTTACCTTGGTCGAAGGTAACGCTGCCAGACCATGATTGGTTCGGCTGATAGGCATCCACGTTCTCTACGCCGAAACCGTTGCCATCAGATGTGAAATTGAGGGTTGACCATGTTACTACTGCGCCAGGTTTGAGGGTTTGCAGGTTGAACTTTACCAGCTCATCTGCTTCATAGGACTGGAATGGTGCAGCGAGGGTCAGAGTTTGGGACGAGTCCTCCCGAGTATTGTCGAGGCCACAGCAAGCAGTAATGTAGGTATCTAACGCTGGCGTAAATGTCTGGACTCCGATGTTGGCGCCGATGAGAATCGACCTGAGCTGGACGAATGTGCCCGAATAGGATTGGTATATGACACGGACGCTCCCTGCAGCATCAGCCGGAAGGACCTGGGAGTACAACGCGTTTGAGTCAGCTTCACAACCCGCAAACAGTAGAGCCCCCTGATATGCCGCGACCAAATCGCTCTCTGTTGGCCAGTTAGGTTGGCAGATGCCGTCACCGTCACCGTTGATCACGGGGCCGGAGGCATAGAAGTTGAATGAAAAAGCGGGAGTAAGTCTAGATCCGGTAGCCGCTAGAGCTAGTGATACGTATCTGATTGCGACCGTTTCGGTGCACGATGTTGATGTGGTCGCGCATCCTCGAGGAATCGTAACAGCTTGGGTTACGAGTTGGCCTTGTTTATTGGGGTTCCACGTAATGGTCGGACCGGAGATGCTGCCTGAAGCATAGTAGAGTGACGGTGCGACGTATCCGCAGGGCTTGGAGGGCACGCAAAGGTGCTCTGCAGAGATTGCCCAGTTGCTACTACGACTGTTTGACCGGAGTTGAGAGCAAAAGGAGAGGATGAGGGAGCATCGTTGTAGGCTGGCCATCCGCAGGCATCGAGTAGGTGGACCAGTTCGTCCCGTCGTTTGAGGAGGAGTAGACCGGGAAAAAACCGTTGTAGTAGAAGACGAAATAGTAGCCTCCTTTGGGGTCGTAGAAAACATTCCTTTGAAATGAGTAACTTGCTCCATTAGGGGCCCTGCCAACTGTCTGAGGATCTATGCTGGTTGCGGAACCAGCTGCTAGGGTTCCGACGTTAATTCTCAGTGTGAAGAAGGAGGGATGTAGCTCTGCTGTCGAGTTCAAAGCAGGTGGGACGTCATTCCAAGAAAAATTGAAGTCTTGTAAGCCATACCCGACCGAAAAATGTCTTGCATGGTCGGGTGGGTGCAAGATCGTTTTCAAGTCACGCCAAGTGTATGCGAGGCGGTATGTACCCGCCGTTTGGGCGGTAAACTTGAGATTCCATTTGAGGGGACCTGAAGCCAATGCTCTGTATCCAACTTGGAGAGTTCCCGAATATTGGCCTGCGCTGACCAGCATGGTTCTAGTTACAAAACTTCCGGTTTCGTTTGTGCCTAAGATCTGGAAACTGCTTGAGGTTGGCGAAAGAGGTGTCCAAGAATCCGTATTCGCTATTTGAGCCTCGATGCTCCAGAAGGACCATGAGCTTAGGACTTTGTGGTCTCGACCAAGAAGCTCATCGTGGGGCGTACGCCCGCCAAGAAGTCGAAATGCTATTCCGAGATTGTAAAGAGTGACATTGTCCGATGATGTTTGAATGATTCCCCCGGCTCCAAGTAGCCTGTTGATTCCAGAAAGGATTGGCTTGGGCAGAGAGAGGTCGGGAACAGGGTTCGCTCCAACGCCAGAAATTGACTTAGACCCTAACGGAGAATTGCTAGCACTCGTGGAGCTTACGCTCGCATTAGCGGCGAGGTTTAGGGGGATTCCTGAAATGAGGCTCAGAACAGTTAGCATGATCAGAACAGAACTCTTGCTAATTCTGAGAGCAATGCGAGTTTTGCGGCCGGGATAGGCCATTCTGATGGGACGATATGGACCGTTCAACCAACCATCTCTATTACGGGCTGTCAGGATATTTCGGCCCTGAGCCCGCTTTCCGCACCGTATGGTATTTAGCATCTTTTGGGCTTACCGCTAATGGAAAGTAAGCAGGGCCGGACCCGCTTGATAATTTCGTTGTGAACTGCGGTTCTTGTGTTTCCTCGGTCGAAGCCTACGCTGCTGAAACGGGCCAGAGCTTAGGTTGGGTGTTTGGACACTTCAACCAATTCAGGTTTAGACTCTTCTGAGAAACCGGTAGTCGACCCCAAGGGGCGAGCCCAAGCTGGAAAACACGAAAACGGCCGAGCCATCTACGCTTAGACCCTACCTCATCGGTCCTCCCGCTCAGAATCACTCTCAGAAGGCGAGTGTTCTAGAAATAATGGGCCCTAACGACCGGTCTCCGCATGGTGAGAATGTCCGAGGACCTCGAATCTTAAAGCTCGATCCCGCGTTTCGGGTCCTCTAGGAGACCGACATGAGCTTCTTGCCCAGTCTTCTCTCTATGTCCATCTTTGCCCGCTTCAGTTGTCTAGCGCGCTTGAGCAGCTCGATAAGATAGTCCAGGTCGACTATCGGGCGAAGGGCCGGGTACTCCCATGGAGTCTTGTTGATCTCGTCTGGATAGATCATGTACCCGTTGGGATAGTGGGTCAGCAGTATTCCCGTGGGGTCTGTCTCGAGGACTTTGGAGAACTCGCGTAGGGTGTATCCTGCCTTCTTGAGCTGTTCCAGCGCCCTATCGAGCTCATCGCTGGCCCTCTCCAGCTCGGCAAACATCTCTCCCCTGTCGCCATCTCCCATAGAATACCCACCTAGGACCCCTATTCGCGAGAAACGAGGCTCACGGCGGGCATAAGCGTTCCTTAACCCAGGCGTCGATTCCTCCGAAACAGGACCGCTTCTCCTTAACGAGATATGATCGACGGGAAAGGGCTCTTTTCTAATTAGACTATGCGGCTTGTTTGCGTCCAGCGACCAGAAACTATTCCTTCGGTGTTGAAGACCGTGTCGTTTCGGAGCTTCTCGTCGTCGCCTGTCATCCCCTTCATCCACTTCTCAACCCAGCGGTTGTATTCGTCAATTTTCTTTTTGGGTGCTCCACCCGCGCGCATGGCTTTGGTGTCGAGTTTTTTTGTCTCCTTCAAGGTGGCGAGGTAAAAAGTTAGCTCATCCTTTTTGTCTTCTAGTCTCCGTCTAGGGTCCGAAGCTAGATAGGTATCTGCCTGAACCTCGGCCATTATTTCTTGCAGCCCCGCTTTGCGGAAGATTGTTGGTAATCCATTGCCAATGTCGAAGTATTTCCCCTCCAGTTTTCTCACTCCGTCGACGTATGCCTCTTCTAGTCTAATGGCTAGCTTCGTGAGCTTCTCATCATCCGGAATATAGACAGATTCGATCCGACCGCGCTCGATTGCTGCGACTGTTCCTCCATTACGGGCGACTCCGCCCATCTCTTGAAAAGCTTTCAGTGGTTCCGTGAGATGCATCAAGAGCGTCCTACAACACACGAGATCAGCCCACCCATCTTCAACCGGGATATTATACGCGTCGCCCTTGCGGAAACTAATCTTGCCGGCCATTCCTTCCTTCTTGGTTTGTTTTTCGGCGGTCTTGATATTGGCCGCTCGAAGGTCCACACCAATGATCTTGCACTTGCAAAGTATCAGGCTCGCTATATATCTGGTAAAGTCTCCAGTTCCACACCCAACGTCAACAATTTTCATCCCAGGCTTCAATCCGAGAAAAGTAGAGTGCATCAGCTTGATCCATGGCTTGGTTTCCAGATAGCGACGATAGATCTCCCTGCTACGCCGAAGATAGCGAACGCAGAACGCGTGTGATGAGATCCCAGTTTTCTTGGGAGACAACTAGTATCTTACTTCAGTTCTCTCCCGATTTCAAGCTCTCGGTTTTGCTTCGGATCCCACTCGTCTTCGAGGGACAAGTTTCCATAAAATGAGGATCCCTCCAATGATGGATACTACCGCGGGTCCAACGTAGCCAGCAAGGAGGAAGCCGAGCGGCGATGCGTTCTGGTCGATCCATTGCTGCATGAAATAGTTGGATTGGTATTCGTTTGAGATTGCAAAGAGTAAGCTTACGGTAATCGCGAGCTGAACGACTATGATAGTTCTCAAAGTCCGCGATGGCTCGCTAGTGCTAATTTTGGGTGTAGAGGTGGTTTTCGCAGTCTGGGCGGATTTCGGGTTCGGGATTAGTAGTGAGCTGATTGCTCCCAGTGAGACAAAGATGCCGGCTGTGAAGGCCGCCCAGCGCGCCCCTTGGGTAATCGCATCATACAGGATTTGCAGCACATCAGGAACGTGCCTACCGAAGAAAGCAAGAAAGGATTGGTCGATCCCCCCCGAGAGTCCAGAGTTAAGGGCACCAGTCAATAGAGCCCTTTGTTGCACCGAGAAACCAATTGTACTAGTTGCTAAGTCGGCCCCTCCCACTGCCGAGATCTGAGCCACCAGAACTGCGCCAATTACAGCGATTCCGAAAGCAGAACCAATCTGTCTAACAGTGTTGTTAGCGCCGGATCCTACTCCGGCTTTCTGCCAGGGTATACTTTGCAAGACGGTGCTGGTAAGCTGGCTGATCGCGAGACCGACTCCTGCGCCATAGATGACGAGGATCGGGTACATGTAGTAGACGGGGTTTGCAACACTGATGATCTGGGACAGGCTGAAGAGCGCAGTGGCTTCAAGAGCCATGCCTGTGGTGACGACCCACTTGGGTCCAAACCGAGTTGCGAGAACCCCGGCTACTGGTGCGAAGATGAAGACTGAGATCGCCATGGGAAGGAATGTGAGACCGGCATTGAATGCCGAGAGGCCCTTGACTGTTTGAAGGAATATTGAGATGATGAATACTGCTCCGAACTCGCCCATTGCAACGATCGTGACGGTGAAGAGCCCGTACCTGAATCCCTTGAATTTGAGGAGACTGAAATCAAAGAGGGGAACCCTCCCCATTCTTAGCCGGCGAATCTCGTAGAAAGTAAACAACGCAAGCAAGACGAGCCCCGTTATGATCGAAACTAGGGGAAGAGATACTGGGTTCGAGATCGGCCATGAGAAACCGCTCACTGCGAATTCATTGTTAGGAACAATCCAACCATAGGTTTGGGCTTCAATAAAGCCGAACAAGAGGCTGGCCAGACCGAGTGTGATGAGGATGAGGCCGAGAAAGTCGGTAGTGTATTTTGGATCCTTGAATCGGGTTTCTTTGATCGCGAATGCTGCGCCAACTAGGGCTATGATTCCTATTGGGATGTTGATGAAAAAGGCCCAACGCCATGTGAACGTGGGGTCGCTCGTAAAGTAGCCTCCCAAGACTGGTCCGAGAACTGCAGCCGCACCAGCGGTTGCACCCCATATTCCGAAGGCGAGGTTTCGCGCTTTGCCGGTGAAGGTGGTTGTCAGGATTGATAGGGTGGCCGGGGAAGCCATTGATGCTCCGAATCCCTGGAGAACCCGGCCCACGAGAATCTGAGCCAGATCTTGCGAGAATCCATCAACGATCGACCCGACAATGAAGAGAGAGATTCCTGCCACGAAGATTCGTTTTCTGCCGAACTCATCGCTGAGTTTTCCCCAAGTAAGTAGAAACGAGCCGAAGATCAGTGCATAGAGCGAGGTGATCCATTCTAGGTCCTTCAGATTGATCCCGAAGTCCTTCTGAATCTGATATTGAGCAACAATCACGATCGTCGCGTCAATGACGATTATTGCTAGGGAGAGGCTCAGAACGAGCAAGATGAAGAACTGCTTCGGCTCGATCTTTGTCGAGCCTCCTGATGGGGCTGGACGTGCTCCTTCCCCTGTCTGGTCAGAGGGTTTTCCCTGGCTCTCCGCTGACATTGAACCCGAATCACATTGTCTGGGGGTAATCAAACATTCCCGTCAAGGCTTGCGAGCTGCAGGCTGTGAAACCCTAAGAAGTCTCATGAGGACAAGTCGCAGTCCCAAATTGCCAAAGGACCTTCACACTGGCCGCTACAGAATCGAGCTGGGACACGAGGTTCACCTGAACGATATTAACCCGAACGATACTTCGGGTTTCGAGGGAAAGGATGAGGATGAAGCGAAAGAGTCGAAGAAGCTCAACGAGAAGCTTAGACAGCTTCAGGAGATGCTCTATGCAGAGCACGAACAGAAGGTCCTAGTCGTTCTACAAGCGATGGATACCGGCGGCAAAGACGGAGTCATTAACCGAGTTTTTCAGGGAGTCAATCCCCAAGGAGTTCGTGTCGCACACTTCAAGGAACCTACCCCTGAGGAACTCGATCACGGTTTCTTGTGGCGAGAGCACAAACAAGTCCCCGGAAAAGGAGAACTCACGATTTTCAATCGAAGCCATTACGAAGGAGTCCTGATAGAGAGAGTCCACAGGATCGTTCCTGAGAAAGTCTGGAGGAATCGATACCGGCAGATCAACGATTTCGAACGGTTGCTAGTTGAGGAAGACATGACGATATTGAAATTCTTTCTACATATCGACAAAGATGAGCAGAAGAAACGGCTGCAACAGCGCCTGGATGATCCTTCGAAGACGTGGAAGTTCAGCGGAACTGATATTCCCGAGCGAAAATTCTGGAAGGATTACATGAAGGCTTACGAGGACGCCTTGAACAAAACCAGCACAGATTATGCCCCCTGGTATCTTATCCCGTCCAACCACAAATGGTACCGCGACCTCGTGGTTTCCCGAATTATCGTCAAGGCCATGGAAAAACTGAACCTTCACTATCCAAGAATTGACCGGAAGTCAGTCCCAACGAAGATCGAGTGAATTCCTGCGGGGCTTCCTCTAACCGGCAACAGATGAAGGGAAGAACGCCGTCAGCGGCGCTTCCCACGACGCCCTCGACAAGCGTGTCCTAGTTGAGAAATTCATCAAGGTCTGCCTTTTCGTAACTATTTGTTTCTGCTAACATTTTCTTTTCTGCTAACTATTATCCGACCCCCCGGGGAGTGGTCGATTTTCCCGCGCCCCCCGTCCTTCGTGAACATAACAGAAATTCATAGCCAGGTAAGCACAAGCTTGTCCAAGACCCTGCCGGGGCACGGGGCCTTCAAATAAGCGCCAGCGATTATACTATGGTAAGTCTTCTCAGTTGCGGACCCTTGTAGCTGAATGCCAGATACCCACGGCTCCCTCCCGGTACGGGGAGGTTGAGACCATGGCCGAGAGCATAGGCTACGAGATAATCGACACCATCGTCCAACACAGGAAAAGCCTCCACCACACCTACTGCATCGGACCCGGCAAACTGGAAGAGATCAAAATGCTCGTCGCCGAAAACGACATAGAAGCGGTTGTCTTCGCCAACACACTTCCGAGCGCGCAGATTTTCAAGATCCAGCGCGTCCTCGGCGGATCAGACATCAAAGTCATCGACCGCAACCTCCTGATCTTAGAAGTGTTCGACAAGCGCGCTATGACGAAAGAGGCGAAACTCCAGATCGCGCTCGCCAAACTCAAGTACACCTTCTCCTGGGGTAGAGAATTCCTTAGACTCGAAGGAATACTGGGTGGACAGGTCGGCTGGAGCGGACCCGGAGACTATCCATACCATGATTACGAGAGAACCGCTAAGAAGCGGATAGCGAACATGGAGAAGGAGCTGAGAGATCTTTACTCGAAAAAAAACCTGCTTAGAGATCATCGGCGCGAACGAGGCTTCCCAATCGTAGCTCTCGCAGGCTACACTCAGAGTGGAAAAACCACCTTCTTCAACCGAATGTCAGCAGAACACAAGGACACGGGCCTAGGACCATTCACAACACTATCCACGTTCGCGAGACGAATCGACCAGAACAATGGCGGCGACAATTTCAGCTTCATACTCATCGACTCCATCGGCTTCATCGAAGACATGCATTCAACAATCCTCAAAGCATTCAACACAACCCTCGGCGAAATATCCAACGCAGACCTGATCCTCCTGTTCGTTGATGTTAGCGAGGACCTAGAGTCAGTCTTCAGAAAGCTGACAGCCTCGAAGGAGATTCTCACCAAGATAGCCTCCAAAATACCCTTGGTTATCTGCGCGAACAAAACAGATCAATGCGACGACCAACGACTTGAAGAAGGAAAGAAACTGATCTCCAGAACATTCGAAGGCATTCCACTAGTAGAGCTGAGCGCCTTGAAAGGAAACAATACAGAGGAGGTTGTGAAGCAGGCCTACCATCACCTTAACGGCGCCAACGCATCCCTTGCTCCTATTGGCTCTCTAGAGCTACACTCCTCTCCATAGTAGATCCCGGGAAATCCTAAAATTCTTCATTGCCATTAGTTGGAGACGGGATGTTCTAAGTGGAATTACGGAAACTTCAGCGTACACCGGACGGAACCTACCTAGTCACGATACCGAAAGCATGGGCAAAACGCGTCGGACTCGACCAAGGGTCCGTCGTCTCCTATGAAGAAAGACAAGACGGAAGACTCCTCCTCTCCCCGAGAATCGATGAAGAGAGACCGCCTCTCGAGGTCATACTGGAAGCCTCTCCTTTTGTTAGAAGAGAAATCATCGAGCGATACCTCCTCGGATACGACATAATCCGCATCCAGTCCAAAGACAGCCTTTCGCCTGAAACAAGAGACGAGGTCCGCAAAACCACTAAACGACTCGTAGGTCTGGAGGTGTTAGAAGAGGACGCGAAAAAGATCGTCCTACAATGCCTGATGGAACCTTCGCTTCTCAACCCCGAGCGTATCCTTCGCCGCCTCGAAATGTTGTCCATGCCCATGCAGATAGACGCGGTCCAAGCCTTCGTCGAATCCAACACCGAACTTGCGAATGGAGTCGTTGAGAGAGATGAGGAAGTGGACAGATGGTACTTCCTATTGGTCCGACTGGTAAGAGCAGCCATCGCAGACACATACCTGCTTGAGAAGATCAAAGTCTCCTCAGTCGACTGCCTAGACTTCCGCCTCCTAGCAAGCTATATCGAAACCTTCGCCGACTACTCGGTAACAGTTGCCGAGAACACTCAAGACAAGGTTCCTGTTCCACAGGAACAACAGAGTCTGTTCCAGAAGATTGGAGCCTCCGTAAATACAATGTACAAGGACGCAGTCGGGTCTGTCCTCTCACGGGACCTGAAGCTAGCTTCATCCGTGAGTCCAAGGTTCAAAGAGACCAAGAAGATTCTTGCCGAGGCTGAGGCAAGCATCGCGAAAGCTCCGCGTCCGATGGTTAACCACCTCGTCGCCGCACTCATAGCCTTGAATAGAATGTGCGAAGTCTCGGTGGACATATCGGACCTCACGATCACAAGGTAGACTCTATGTTCGCGATAACCGGATAAGTCGCGATCGACCGTTAGATGGTCTAGAAGGGGTCGCTCGATGTCGGAAGAGAGGAAGAAGGCAATCGGTGCCATACTGGAAGCAGGTTTCCAGATGGAAAGCGACGCCTTCAAGGCCCTCATGGAAGTTAGCGCTGCTCGCGAGCTGGACCCTCTTGTCAAAGAAGTTCTTCGGGTCGCAGGGACCATAGAACCACGACCCGCGTCGATCAACAGAGACCTCGTCCTAAGGGCAGCCGAGCATCTTGACCTATCCGGTAAGGGCATCGAGACGGATCACGCGGGGATAGGGCACCGTCGACGTTTTGCTGAGGATCTTGACTCTCGACTAGAAGTCGTCTCGGACCCTACAGGCAAGCTTGGAACTACAGGCGCCTTTGATGATTTTCTCCATTACTTCAGAAACCGTTTCGATAAGATGAGCCTGCTCTTCAGACAGAGAATGGACACACGAAACGCCGGGACCATTTCTGACGCATTGTCAGGTGGATCGAATGGGCGAGGCCGCTTCATCTGCATGGTCCTTGACAAGAGGGAGAAAGGCGATAGGATCTTTCTGACAGTTGACGACTATGAGGATGAGGCTACCGTTCTCGTTGGGCGGCAGAACTCTACCGTATACGAGATGGCCAGAAAAATAGTCAGAGACCAAGTTATCTTCATTCAAGCCCGCAAGAGCGCAGGTCCTCTACTAATCGCGGAAAGCATCGTTCTTCCAGAGATTCCAGATAGAAAACCCTCCCACGCCAATGAAGAGATCTATGCCGCCTTGATATCGGATGTTCATGTGGGAAGCAAAGTGTTTCTCGAGGACGAATTCCGCAAGGTTCTAAGTTGGTTGAACGGGGAGATCGGAACACCAAACCAGCGCGAAGTCGCCGAGAGGGTGAAGTATGTTCTGATCGGAGGAGACCTCGTCGACGGTATCGGAGTATATCCCCGCCAGGAGGTCGATCTCGCCGTTCCCGACATTTACGAACAGTACCGGTTGGCGGCGAAATTCGTCAGCGAGATCCCAGAGTACATGGAGGTCGTCTTGATCCCAGGCAATCATGATGCCGTGCGTCAGGCCCTTCCACAGCCTGCTATTCCGAGGGATTTTGCTGGACCCGTGTATGACTCTAGGAAGATTATCTCACTGGGCGATCCAGCGGAAGTTCGCCTGCACGGGGTACACTTTCTACTCTACCATGGAACTAGCTTGATGGATATTCTGAGCGGGGTCCCTGGGCTCGACTATCAACGTCCTGTCGAGGTGATGGAGTATCAACTGCGAGCTCGCCATCTCTCTCCGGAATACGGGAAGACGACACCAATAGGTCCCGAGCAAGAGGACTTCCTGGTACTAGAGCGGGTCCCGGACGTTTTCACCTCGGGCCATATTCATGTCTCGGGTGTGGGGACTTACCGGGGAACAACAATAGTGAACAGCGGCGCTTGGCAGGGCCAGACTGATTATCAGAAGAGAATGGGGTTGATCCCTAAGCCGGGAATACTTCCCGTTGTCAACCTCAAGACCCTCGATGTTAAGATGATCAACTTCCAGTAATTGGCTACTAATCTCTACCCCCACCCCAAGCCTTCCACTGGAAAACCAAACTTACCTTGGGGTCTGAGGTTTATTTTTGGATGAACTTACTGGCAAGGTTAACTCCCATTCTGATGATTTATGCAGACCTGTACATTTTCGACTACCATTTCATCTTCGATTTTGTATAGAGCAAGGAGGACGGGAAGCTCTTGCAAGTCTCCATCGGAAGGCTAGGGGTACGGGTCCCTGATCTACTCACCGACAAGCTGAAAGATGATGGTCATCTCCTTGTCTAGAAATGGCAACGACAGATCTGGCCCTATCCTGTCTGTGATATCAAGAATTTCTCCTTCCATGTGGGTCTGAACCCTCAGCTGAACCCTCAGCTCATGAGACTCGACGGTCATGATCTGCGTCCGATCTCAGGCAAGGAATTAAGAATGAAACCTAGCGCCTGCCAGACAGGTTCAAGGTCTTTGTCCAAGGCGACCGGCCCAAAAGAGCTCTACGTGAAGAAAATCCGTAATGGTACAGTGATCGATCATATTCTGGAAGGTCATGCTCTAGACGTACTCAAGATTCTAGGAATAGACGGTCGCGAAGGACACATCGTCAGCGTGGCGATGAACGTGATTTCAAAGAAACAGAACAAGAAGGACATCGTCAAGGTCGAGAATCGAGAATTAAAGCCGGGGGAAGTGGACAAGATAGCTTTGATCTCACCCAGCGCAACGATCAGTATCATTCGAGACTATGAGGTGGCTGAGAAGACGAGGGTTAAACTGCCTGACTCCATCAGGGGAATTGTTCGTTGCTCAAATCCTGCCTGCGTATCGAACGCTGAGCCTGTGGAGCCGAAGTTCAGTGTGGAAAGACAGGATCCTCTTCGGCTCCGCTGCTACTACTGCGTCCGAATAATGGAGAAGACCGATGTACTCAAACAGTTCTAGCGTAGAAGTATCACCGATGGAGCATGAAAAAGCGGTTAAAGAACTGCAGACGCTCTATGGTGAAAAACGCGATGCGATCCAGCAACGTCTGCATGAATTCAAAGAGATTCTCAATCACAATGATAACGATGTCTTTGCCGAACTATGCTTCTGTCTTCTGACGCCGCAATCGTCTGCGAAGACTTGCTGGGCTGCAGTCTCCCGGCTCAAAGAGCGAAGTCTCCTCTTGAAAGGAGAGGCTAATGAGATTCAACCGCAACTAAACGATGTCCGTTTCGGCGATAGCAAGGCCAAGTATATCGTCGAGGCCAGAGGCCTGTTTACCAAGGATGGCAAGCTATACCTCAAATCCCATCTTTCCAGCTTCGCCAACCTGTTCGAGCTGCGGGAATGGATGGTAGAGAACGTGAAAGGATTAGGGTACAAGGAGGCTAGCCATTTCCTCAGGAACGTCGGGCTCGGAGAGGAATTTGCTATCCTCGATAGGCATATTCTGCGAAACCTCAAGAGACTGGAGGTCATCTCTGAAGTGCCGGTTTCGATCACGAAGAAGCGCTATCTGGAGATCGAGGAGAAGCTTCGTCGTTTCTCACGGGAGATAGGAATACCGTTGGCGGATCTTGATCTCTTGTTCTGGTCGCGCGAAACAGGATGGATATTCAAGTAGGTAATTGATTATGGGAAAGATTGGTGTTATGGCGGATAAGGAGACGGCGATCTACTTCAAGCTCGGCGGTGTCAAGAACAGCTGGGTCGTGAAATCAGAGGACGAGGCGGTCAAGACGTTTGAGGACATCAAAACCAGACAGACTGTCTCCCTTGTTATTGTTACCGATACCGTTTTCGACTGGATCAAGGACAAAGTGGGACAGGGGAAGAAGGAGATCGAACTCCCACTGGTTGTATCGATCCCAACGAGGCGTGGCGGCAAGTCGCAGGTTGACCTGCTAGCCGACCTGATCAAGCGAACGGTCGGCGTCGAGATCAGGGTAAAGTAGCAAGCAGCGGCGAACTCGCCCATTCTCAGCCCTGTTCTCGTTTTTGGGAAGCCTCGGTGTAGTGTCCGGAGATTCGTTCGGGTTTGTCGCGATCTTTCCAGTGCCCATCTTAGCCTGGATTGTGCCCGGAATCGCTTGTCTCGCGTATTATCACTGCCAGACAGGAAACGATTTCAAGGAAAAGGGGGTCTTAGCGACCGACCCTCGCACCGCATGAGTGGTCTGCTTGGACCCCCGTAATAGTAAACTCGGGCCGATGATCGAGTTTTTGGTTTGTCCAGTTGAAATCATTGTACGAGAACCCTTAATCCCGTGGGAATTTTCGGGACTGTTTGATTCCATAGACCTCAAGCCTCGACAGCTTCTTTAACCGAACCCTTCATCTCAGCCACTCTCTGACAGAGCCTTCCTTTCTGGTGGACCTCAAGTTGCCGCTCCATAGAGCCTTTCCAACCCGAGCGTGTGATGGTCCAACCACAACGTGGACACGTGATTGACTTCACAGGTTCAGTGCTCGACCTCATTTCCTACCTTTCCTCAGTAGAGTCAGGGCAGGTTTACCCTACTTAAAGTTGACATTGAGTCATTCTCACGAGGCTAATCGGAGCGAAGGATTGGAAAGTCTTGGAGTTGGTACTCGCTATCTAAGAGCAACAGGCACGATTGGGGAAATTGGCTTGTTGGCGCAGAGATAGTTCTGGAAGGCGAATTAGACCTCAGAGCAATCAGTAAGAAGTCAGTTTACTGGGAAATGAAGTGACGGACATTGTTCTACGTGACCGCAATTGCCCTCGCTGTCAAGTAGAGAACTCGCTGAGAAGCCTTCTACAAGCCGAGGGTACGAAGGTACGGTGGGTAGTCTTCTGCGAAAAGTGTCAGTGGTTGCTACAAGGAGATAGTGAACTCTCAGTCAGCCGCATTGAGGTGGACATACCCAGTTACGCAAAGATATGGCGTTTCATCGAAGAACTTGAGCGCAGAATTAAGACTCTGGAAGGGTATCTCAAGGTTCAGATTGCCCAAACGGGCGAGTTGAAATCGATTCCATCTGGAAAACAGTCTACCTCGCAAGGGCAGAGGAAAAAATCTGTCGTCTCAGATTCCAACAGATGAGGAAAGGGAATCTCTTGGCGGGCAGTTTCGCCGTTCTCTTTGTGTTATCGAATTGTGCACCTGAAGCGTATCGGTAAGGAATGAACTGTCAAAATCCTGCGTGCAACGGAACAATGATTGGACCTTTGCCAGTGAAAGTGTCGGAAGCGCACATTCCAGACTTGTCCGTTGTGAACAGGAAGTACTGGAAATTTACGATTGACAATCACGAGCTTGAAGGACGAGGCTATGTCTGCCCAAGTTGTGGCTATTCTCGGATTATCAAATGCTACATCGACAACGAAACCGGAATGGTAGCCTGGGACTGACATGCCTGCACTTAGCTCGCTAAAGACTGAAACCGTCATTCTCCGGTAAGTGTTACAAGCTTCCTTTGACAGTCAAAGGGTCATAGGATTTGTTGGAATGGGATTATTCAATCCGCTCGGTCAAACATGGCTTAGCGCTCTAACTCTAAAGCCGGAAGAACAGGTCATCATCGCGTGGGAGGGGGACCGCGAGACACATACGCAAGTGGCGAGAACGAAGGTGGTCGAACGTGGTCTAATTCGTAAGCACGACGAACAGGTCACAACCGGAAAGTTCGACACAGTAAAGGACACGAACTCCGGCTTTCTTGTTCTGACTTCTCAAAGGCTTGTATGGTTCGAACGCCAGGGCTTCATGTCGAAACAGGTGCGACCGACAGTCACTTTCGACTTGCTTGGAATTCAGGGAATCGCGAAGGGAGGCAAACTCGCGAGCTGGGTTAGCATTGCCGATAACTCACAAGAACATCTATTCCACCTTGGTCGCTGGTCCGATGAAGACTTTCTGCAGAAGTTCAAAGGACCAATCCTTCAAGCCGCTTATCGATTGAAGCAGAAAAATGAACAATCCAGAACGACTAATGCAGTTGTAGACGCGCAGGCGATAGCAAAGGCTCAGGTCGAGATGGTCTCATGCAAGTACTGTGAAGCCAAGAACGCTTCTGACAAAGAGCGGTGTTGGCGTTGTGGTGCAGGTCTCTAAGTCCGAGTCCTTCATTCGAACTTCTGCGCAAGTCGCTCGGAGCTTCGCCATTCAGACCTTAGATACCGCTTGTAAACCTGGAGCCTTTCGCCAATCAGGCGAAGGAAATCTTCCTGTAATTTCATTATTCTGTCGTGGATAACTTGTCCTTGCGCTTCGGTGCGAAGAGTGCCCGTGGGTATGAATTCAAGGGCTGACAGTGTAACAAGCTCAGATATGTCTGCGTGGGACAATATTGGGGCAGTCTGGGCTTCGAGAGAATCGAACGAATGACAACGGCAAACGGGCATGTTATCACAAAGGTGAAATCGCAGGTTAAATTGATACCGTGCCTTACTCCGTCAAAACAGATGATTGGTCAAAGCCACTCATAGTTTTTTCTTGGTTCAACCAATCATTCCTCAGAACTACTAAGGGACTCTCGTACTGATAAGTCTCTTGTTTCGAGAAAAATCCTTTTGAGATTGTGAAAGGGCTCAGTCGTCGAACAATCGTTTCGTCTTGGACCTAGTGATGCACAGTTTGAGGGTCAGTGAACGATTTTGTTCGTTCGACAATGTATCTTCCCGACGGCAAGACCAAGGCGATGCGAATCGTTGCAATGTTCCATCCTTCCTTAAGATGGGCCTCCAAGTCATTCGGGTTGATGATTCGCCTAACCGTATTGTGAGCGGAGTCATCAACTTCGACTACTATCTGACCATTCTGAAGAACACCAACGCCCTTCCAACCGTCTTCGAGGTGAGTCTGAAGCTCTATCTCTGTGATAAGCTTCTGTTTTCTCGACAACTCTCATACCTCACTCACTCAACAGGAATTCTTCTGCATTTAGCTTGTTACGCTCTAAGAAGTGGTGTCAGCTTTTCGACAACTTTGGAGAGAACCATGCTACCAACCTGTGTCCCGGACCCTAACATCTTTTATGTTAATGTGTGAGATTGGCGAGAAACTCAAGCCGGTGAGAAGTCGAGCCTAATACTGACTGACCTGCAATTCAAGGAATTGAAGGAACTTATTCAATCCTACATCAGGGTGACAGCCCTCGGAGCTATCCGAGAAATCAGCGATAAGGAGCTGGAGAGAAATGTAAGGTTGCTCAACGCTGCTGGCTATAGCTCTCGTGAGATAGGCGCAATTCTTGACCGCAGCAAATCCAACGTCAACGATTTACTCGCGGGACAGAAAAAATCGAAGAAGGCTGTGCCTTGAGCAAAGACAAATCCGACGCTCTCGCGGAGGCTGTTAGGAACCTTGTCAAGGTATTCGCCTACGCGCAGATAAAGCACGAGGGGAAAACGGAGCGAAAGGCTCGGTTTCTAAAAGTATTCGGGCTGAAAGAGCAGGAAATCGCAGACCTACTTGGAATAACTCAACCAGCTGTGAACATGGCACTATCGAAAGACAAGAAGAAAGGACGAAAGGGCTTCAATGACACAACTGCTAACTCTAAGGAAAGCGGTCAGTAAGAAGTTAGGCATAAGCATCCGACAGCTTCGCAACCGTGTAAGGGACAAGGCGGCGGAGGAAGGTATTCTTGACCGAGATGTCGCTCTACTCCTAATTGCTTCACGAATCGCAAAGATAGACATTCGACAGCCGAGATTCAAAGTTCCGGAGGACAAGATTTCAACACTCAACGAGCATTTGCGGTCGAGAGGTCAAGCTATAGTTCAGGTTCCTCAAGGTGCGGGTAGGAGAGTTGCCAAAGAAGCACCGGTGCGGATGCACCGACTGTTGACGTTTCACGATAAGTTCCCGATTCCTATTTTCTATAACCGGTTGGAAGACGAAATCAACCTCGCGTTCAACAATCCAGGCTTACCAAATGCCGTCCTGGTTCTGTCCCGAAAACTGATAGAGAACCTTGTCTACAATTTGCTGGAGTATCGTTTCAAGGGTCCGGGCATAGACATCTACTATAACCGTTTACAAATGCGGGCTCACGATTTCAGCGTTCTACTTGACAATCTGAAGAAGTACAGGTCTGAATTCGAACCGAACCACCAAGAGCTGATTGACCAATTTCTGAAAATCATTTCAGAAACGAATTTCCGACGTGAAGCGAATTCGAAAGCCCACAAAGTGATGGAGTACCTCGGGTCGATGCGTGACATATCGAAGCTAAAGATTCCAGATATGGTCCAAATCTTGCTTCTGTTGATTGGCCGAGTAACTGAGCCTAAATGGCTTAACGTGACCAAAGCCTCACAATTGGACAATGGACTCCTAATCAATGTCATGAACGCGGGAAATAGCTCAGCACGATTAACGGATTACACGGTCGAAGGTTTGCCGAAAAAATCCCTCGGAAAGGAAGTTATCGTTCAACCAGGTGTGACAGCAACGCTTGCGCTACCAGTTCCCGACGAATTCAAGTTTCAACCTGGGAAACCGGTGCAGTTTGGTCTATGGCTGGACGGCGAGACAGAGCTACGGTTCCAGCATGCGGTCCGAATTCGAAGAAGCCCTGTGACCAATCTGAAGAATCCGGATTCTGACCCGGACAATATAGGATGACGGAAGCGAAAGTATCCCCGCGTAAGCTGTTTAAGATGGTTCGCTCGCGATACAGATATGTCCCTACTGGAAGCATATCCGCCGGGACTTAGAAAACATCGTGCTCGCAAGAAACGGAAACCGCGAGACCTTCTTTCCGATGCCAAAATCGGTCTCGATTTGGTTCTGATTGTGTTGGGTATCGTCACCCTCGCTGTCATGACGGCCCCTCACAGTTTCAGCCAGACCGTTTTCGACCGAGAGTTAATGTTACTCGGTAGGACCGCGACTTCCCAAGTCAACAACATTATTCCTCTCTGCATTTCGGGAGTATGCGGGTATTCCATGCCTCAGTATAATGTAAGCCGACTTTCCATGGTGACAGTAACCTTCCATTTCAAACCGTTTCAGAATATGGCAGCAAATGTAACAGGATACGCTTGGATAGAGGGTCAAGACCCTACAGCTAAGAGCCTCATGGTCTACGGGTTGGCAAACGAGTCATACGTTCGGTCAATCACGCTACCAGTGACGGAGAGCATCTTGAATCTCTACCTAACCGTTGATTGCATTGCGCCTTCCTATTGTGATTTCCAGCGAGCTAATGCGCACGTAACCATGGACCTTTTCGAGGTTCTCAGATAGCCAACTTGAATCACTTGTACAAGCAAGTCTTCGCGTGCTCAAGGTAATGCGGTTCGCAAAACCGAAGCAGACAGCCCCGACACTTTGACAAAGCCACACCTGGGCAACCTTTCTCATAACAGCCAGATTGCATGATTTGGGTAAGGCGTGAGGATTGTTAAGTAAGAGATAGGTCCGAAACTCTCCAGCCGTGCCAGTCGAAAGGGACGAAGTAGGTCCAAAGATTGACTATCCGGGACTGACCTACGCCCCGATTAACGAGCAAGGTGTAGTCCTTCTATTTGGAATGATGAGTGACGACCTCGGGTTCTCAATTGAGGCAATTCGGCAAGGCTTTCCGGACGCTTTGGTTGTTGACTACCGAGCCAATCCTAACCGTGGAGTCAAGAAGTCAATCGAATTTGAGTTTACAAGCTCGCATTTTGCCAGACAAAAACACCCCGTCAAGGGTGCCCAGATTATTGTTTGCTGGGAACACGACTGGAAAAACGTCCCAAAGGAAATCGAAGTCTTGGAGCTAAAGAGCCTAATTCAGAAGCTCAAGCGAGAGGAGGCAGAGCAATCAGAAATTGAGGAAATGATTAGTCCTAAAGCGCGCGTGAAAGTTCCACTCTCGGTTACTTCTGACTATTCCACAGCTATCGGATTCTCGATGCCGAAAAGGGGGAAGGAAAAACCAGCCTACGAAACCTCGTGGAATGCGAGGTTAGAGTGGATAGAGCCAGATACCCGGTCTTTAGCGGAAAGACTGATTCAAAGACTTGAGAAAGATATTCCGGGTACCCAACACAGACCCCGGTTTCGGTGGCACTCCTTCTACTTTCGAGAACCATTCGTCCGGAAAAATGAGTTCGCAACAGTACTTGTGGGAAGGAAGACAGTGAGGCTATCTATCCGAGTCAGCCCGAAAAAATTATTTGCTGACCCGTTCGGGGGGCTGTTCAAGCCCATGGCAGGTTTCTTCTATCCGCGGGGCGAAGAACGTAGGGCTTTCGTGACTCCGGAAAATCTCGAAGCGGTAATTTCAGTGGCAAGGTCAGCCTACCATGGGTTGGAATAACTTGCCCCCGCTACCCCAAGAGAGTGGACTATCTTCCAACGTACGTGGGTATTTTTTGCTTGCCAGCTAGGGCAAGGGTAAGTGCCCTCATGTTTCCATCATCGAACCCCAGTGCTATTGGTCTGCAGCACGGGTTTGTTCGAACTCTGGGAGCAGGGAGAACGATTGGGCAAAGCATCTCTTCTTGAGAGATGAATCGAACGATGCTCGACATTCCTCTCATAGCTGCATCTACGTCTGGGGCTTGACTGGAGAGAGTTCCATTACGTTGTGCTCCGTAAACCAAATCCGTCGTCTCTTTCAAAGACCCGTAACACCAATGAACCGGCATTCCTTTGGCTCCCGTGCTTCCGCACCACAAGCCAACTTCCTCCCAGTCAAGGACTTCCCGCCGCCATCTATGGTTGTTGTAGTTGATGAGTCTGTTCGGGTCTACTCTGGAGATTTCTGCATCTAGCTCAGGTTCGCTCATTCTTTCTACCTCTGAGACGATAGAGGCGAACTGATTTGTCATTGCACTCGGGTCGATGCGTGCGGGATGAATACACTTTTCACTTATGACAAAGCATCGCTTGGTAGCCGCTCTGACGCTCATCCTGTCTTCGACCCACTTTCCGTTGTTAAGTCAGCCGCGAGACTTCTTGGTTTGGCTCTCTAGCATTAGCGTTCCGATGGCTTCGCAATTTGGGCACATCTTCAAGAAGGCTCCGCTTTCTATCGTGGCCCCGCACGATGTGCATTTCCACTTCAGTATCACTGCTTTCCGAGGTATTTTCGGGCCCAATTCCAGTCGAACCCTTCCTTCTTGTTCCAATTCGTATATGTCAATCCGTGTTTCTGGAGGTTTTCATTTTCTAACCTTTTGACTTCTCGAACAAATTCTTGGGTCGCATCTCGAGCCTCTCGCATCAGGGAAAGGAGTAATTGAGTAGTTTCCGGGTAAAGGTAAAGATACCTCCGGAACCTACGGTCGAGTCTCAACCCGCGAAGATATCCAGTTAGGTCCTCCAGCGGGAAACCTCGACTTAGAAATCGAACTTCGTCGGCAGCCAACCAATAGTCAGCCTTGCCCGCATGGTGCCTAAGGTCAGGGCCTCTATGATACCATCTGATGTGATAGTAGCCGGTTAGAACTCTAACCCGAGTTTTGGCGCGAGTTCGAGTTGTGAAGAAGAATATGTGCTCAAGACCTTTCTGTACAAAGCTTCGACGCATGTCTTCCTCGCATGTGCTGAACAGCCCGTAGGTCCCAGTTTCTACGTTCGGGTCGGACTTGCTATCCCCAAAACGGGTAATGTCCCGGACGGGTATTTTCGAGTTGGAATCGCTATAGTAGAAGG
>DASYWW010000059.1 GCA_035935655.1 Candidatus Bathyarchaeia archaeon | reverse complement strand
TTTTTCCAGCACGAAATCGGCCAGCAAGCAGCCGCTCTGGTCCCCCCAAAGGACCCGGCCATCCTCGTCGCAGAACATCGACCTGTCCCCGTCTCCATCGTAGGCCACGCCCAGGTCCGCGCCAACCGATTTCACAGCGGCTGAGAGGTCCTTCAGTGTGTCGGGAGTCGGCTCAGGTCCCCTTCCGGGGAAGCTCCCGTCCACTACCGAGTTCAGTGTAATGACCTTGCATCCCAATGACTCGACGAGGTAGGGCGCAGCCCCGGACTGGGCGCCGTTCCCGATGTCCATGACGATGACGAACTTCCTTTCAGCGATCGCCTTGGTGTTGACCCTGGATAGAATCCCCTTCAGGTAGTTCCTGACGACCGATGGCTCCTGCCTCGACACCCCAATCGTCTTCCAGTCAGCTTTGTTCTGCGACCTGTCGAAGTAGATTTTCTCAACCCGCTGCTCGTCGAGGCGGGGGATTTCGACGCCGTCGGAGCCTGAGACTTTGAGACCGTTGTACTGTGGAGGATTATGCGAGGCGGTGACCATCACACCTCCTTTGAATCCCATGGTCTTTACTCCATATTGGAGTGCAGGTGTCGGGACTAGTCCGGCCTCGGCTACGTCCAGACCCGAGCTCATCAGGCCTGAGACTGCGGCATTTGAAAGGGCGGGACTGGAGATGCGCCCGTCCTGGCCCACAAGGATTTCGCCACTTCCGAAGAATGTGCCGATGGCCTCTCCGAGGTTGATGGCGAAGTCGAGGTCGTTGGAGACACCGGGGACGAACCTTACGCCATTGGTTCCAAAGAGCCGCTGCTGGGTTGCGGCCAAGGGCGCCCGATTCGCCTCTGACAGGATAAAACCTTCCGATTTCTTCCTCTCTCAAGTGACAAGTCACTTGGATTCGAACGGGAAAGCCTTATGTCGAAACCCCGGGCGACGCTCGTTGGGCCCGTAGCGCAGTACGGATAGCGTGGCAGAGCGTGTCGCGCCAATCCTTCTAAGCTGTAGGGAGCGAGGCTCGCAGAGGTCGTGGGTTCAAATCCCACCGGGCCCGCACCTGTCCTTTTCTCGGTGTGGAGTGGACAAAACGCCAGTCACCTCGTTTCTTTGGTGGCTGACGTGGCTGTATCGACGAGGTGCATCTAATGCCTTCGTCAAGCACGAAAGTGGACTTCGATGGATTCCGAGAAAGGGTGCTGAGGCGCACTCAATCCCAGAATACCATTGACGTATACATGCGGGGGGTGACCAAACTGGCCCAGTTCGGACGGGCGAGACTCGGACTGGAAGGCGATGACGAATGTGTCCTCCAGGTGATCTTAGACGACCTGAGCACTCGCGACTGGAGGGACGACGCGGTCTACGTCATGCTCGACAGATTCGTCGGCTGGGCGCTTGGCCTGAAGGATGCCCGTGGTGACGCCTGTCCGAGGTTGAAAGGCGAGCCAATCATGCCACGAACAGTCCATCGACACGTGGAGGGGATCAAGAAATTCCTGCGCTACCAAGGAGTCGACATCAGCAATGACAAGTTCAGAGAGAAGGTGACTTTGCCAATCGCGGAGGAAACACCGGACATTGCAATCGAGCGTGAGACCATCCGCAAGATACTGCTCTCCCCCATGCCTCTATGGGTGAGGGCGGCAACGGCTATGATGAAGGATGCGGGAACGAGGATTGGCGAAACGCTGCAAGTTCGTGTGGGCGATCTCCACCTTGAGGAGAACCCAATTCGCGTTTCGATTCGCAAGGAAACCACAAAGGCGACCAAGCACGGCAGGATTAGCCGGGAGGTCTTCGTCACCGATGAGAGTGCAGATTTCTTCAGACAGCTGATTGAGCAACGTAAACTTGGGACCACCAACTCTCTGTTCTATCGCGGCAACGCGAGCAGGAATGGGCCCGACGAGTATCGCATGATTCTCTATCGCTGGCTGCCAAAACTCGGGCTGGGCGACAAAATTCCCGGACACAAATACCACAAAGTCCACGCACATATCTTTCGCAAGTTCTTCTTCAGCGCCGTTGTGAAGCCAATGGGCGAGACGGCGGCCCACGCACTCATGGGGCACCAGTTCTATCTCAAGACATACTACAAGAGACCGATTGAGGAGATTCGCACGGACTACCGCAAGGCGATGCCCAACCTGTTGGTAATGCGGGCACCAGACGAGCAGGAAATCAAGAAGAAACATGCTTTCGATCTGTTGCGCGAACTCGGCCTCGACGACGAAGGAATCAAGGCAGCCGAGAGAAGCATGGGAAGAACAGAGACATCAGAAATCACCCCCGAACTGCTTGAAGAGATCAAGTGTAGACTCGCACAGGCGTGGGGTTACGACCGGCGAGACAGTAGACCACCTGAGCGCAGTGCGGGCGTCTTCTGAAGCGCCCTGCGACCCAACCACTCATCCAAAAAAAGTAAGCCGTTCAGCTGAATTTGACCTAACAATTTTGATGGTGTTGGACAGCCTCTGAAACAGAGACCCGGGTTCAAATCCCGGCGACCGCAGATCTTAGCCTCTCTCTCTCCTTTGCCCCTGTGATCGGTTTTTCGTGTTTCTGTGCTAGTCTGTTCTAGCATGCCTGTGTCTGTCTGTGTCTGTGTGCCCGTGTGTGTATGTGTGTGAGGGAGAGTCAGAGAGAGCCTCTGAGAGAGTCTGAGAGACAGAGAGGGTGGGTGCATCTGTATGAAGAGAGACCGCTAGGGCTTTCTATCAACAGGAGTAGCTTGCTTGGCCACTGCCTCTTGGAGGTCTATTCGCAGCCCCCAAGTTTTGAACTTCTCGGTCAGCGCTTCCTTCATCTGCTTTCCTGCGACGACCAGGGCATCGTTCTCGGACTTTGCGGAGACTACGAATCCTACTGCAAGCTGCATGTCTACCTGAAAATGCTTGTCGGGCATACCCAAAGCACAGCCCACCTTGCCTGTTAACCCTTCCTCGATGAAAGGTTAAATCAGAGAACGACCCTTTCTAACATGAGGGATTCACCTTGTTGCCTCAGGAGGGGGAGAACAGAGAATGGGGATTCAGCGAGCCATTGTTAGAAGTCGACCTTGAAGCGATCAGCCGTACGCGGGTGGTCAGTAGAGGTCAGGTTCGTAGGCATTTTTCCGATAATCAAGATTACCCTAGAACGCAAGACTGAAGTGATAAATTAGATAAATTACGTATTACACTGTCTGAACAACTGTTCGGACATCAGACATCAATCGTGTATTAATTGAAAAGGAGATGAATGGAAAAGAAAAGAGAAAATAGGAATAGGAAATAGAAGAAGGAAAGGGACGGCCGGGCTAGACCCGGCTGTCTTCCCGATTTTGAGGTCTTGGCTCCTAGGGGGAGGCAGAGAGGTTGAATGTGTTTATGAAGAGCCTTACTCATTTGTAGATGAGATTCTTCATCTGAAGATATGTCTAGATGTCAGGAGCTTCGGCAGGGTTTCGTCGGAGCCTCACTCACTTCGAATACATCGGAGAATGTCTCCAGAGAAGAGAATCAAGCGGTCAACCTCCGAATCCTTTAGTTGGCGATTATGCGCAATAGTATTGCGGGGTATCTCTAACTCATCGAGTCGGCTAACAGCACCTGCTCGGTCTTTGAAATATGGCTCAAACAGCAGCCAGTTCTTGTTGATGACCTCTCGAAGTTCCTTGAAGTTTGAATAAGCAATTGGTTCCCCAATCTCGGTCTCATGCCAGGGGGAGAGCCGTTCACCTTCAATTCGCTTCTGCCATTTCTCTGATATTTCTGCGGGAATCTTCGACTCGAACTCGTTTCCCCAAGCTTCCTTGAGCTTGGCAATGACAAAATGCCGAAGTTCATTCTCTAGGACATGGAGGACAGCGTAGGCTCTCGCCATCTTCTGGGCCTGAGGCAGATAGATTGACTGTGTTGCAGTTTCCGCCAAGCGAAATGTACCAACGCGAGCAATGACCTTGCCTTCTTTGATTGTGTATCCCAGGATGTTCAGATAGAGTTCAAGCTCGGCTACTTCCTGTGTCCCAAGCTTGTGATTGAAGAGCAGAGCCTGTACGAAGCTCGAGAATGAGCCTGGGTCGGGATAAGTGCTGTCGAGTCCGTTTCTAATGCTGGCTGCCTTATACGATCCCACGAGATTACTCATCCCCATGGTAGCCATGAACTCCACGTGATTCCTCAGTCCCATCCTGGTTCCGAAAAACTGGGCTATCAGGCCCAGGGCTAGAACTCGTTCGTCGGTTTTCCCCCCGGCTATCATACGTTTCCTTCCGAGGGCGCCCTAGTATAATCTAGGCTCAAAAACACTTGAAACTCAGGATTACTTGCTAGTCGTCCTTCCCTTGTCCGTCAGCATCCTCTGGTTCTGCCTTCCGACTCTCTTTCCTTTGACTAGCCCTTCTGACTTGAGCTTGTACAGGTGAAGTTGGGCCGTGTTCCAGCATATCCTTAGCTCCTTTCCGACCGTCTCAGTCGTGACAGGCCAGTCCTCCTTCAGCAGGTAGGCGAGAATCTTCCTGTCGAAGTCGTCGAGCTTTGTCCCTGTACCAGATTGTGGCATGTCCTTATGGTATATCAGCATGATATGCGCTCTCTCTTTTGCAGGTTGCGCCTGCGCGAACGATCGCGTTAGCGCACAAGAACTGCGATGTAGCACCACCTCCGAGGCTAAGTTAACTTCAGCCCTGGTTTACTTACCCAGGGAGGTCGTGCTACTTCGGAATTTGATGTGTAGAGGGCGTGTGTGGAGAAGAATTTGAGAAACTCAACACTCTATGAACACCAAACTCCAGGAGTGGTCACATACGAAGTTTCAGCGCCCGATTCCTAATGTTAATCTATTGCTTATATTTGCCGAACCCGCCCTTGTGAACCATGGCATCAGTGTGCCCAGAGTGCAGAAGCAAGGACACTAGCACTACAGTAGTTGCATTGGGTTATCGAAAGTGCAATGCATGCGGACACACTGAATCCAAGGTTGCATTGTCTAAGACAGGAAAACAAGACTTGGTCGGCTCTCTAATAGCCATCGGCGCTATAGCGTTAGGAGCGGTGCTTGTAGGCGCACTAGTTGATTCAATGCTGGACGGCCCAAAGGGAAGCATCGTGAGAAAGATTGACAGCCCAAGACTTTTCGAATGATTCGGACAGCATTTGGAAGGCAATTGATGCTTTGATTATCGCCACAAATCAAGATGGTATGCTGAACCCTGCCGCTCAGACTTTCGTAGCGCTTGCAATATGTCAAGTAGCAAAGAAAGAGGGTAGCCGGGAGTCGGAGTTGGCCTTCGTAACGAACCTCTCCATCAGAGAACACAAAGAAGCACTTGAACAGTTAGACCGCATACACTTGATTAGAATGGACCATTCTCCCCGTCTCATTTCTACTGTTACAGAGGCCAAAATTTACATTCCTTCCGGATGGGCTAGGGGAAAACCGGTTGAGAGGATTACAGGACCGCGCGTTGCAAGCTACGTTCTGAATCTAAACGAAGACCTCACAATCGCTAACTTGGAAGGTAGGTTCAAGACTTCAATCGACGACTTGCTAGCCTTGGTCAAGGGTCGAATCGAAGAAGCGGAGGAAACAGTTTGGAGGGAGTACGTGAAGTTCGCCAGAATCGTATTGAACCAGATTAAGTTATGTGCGATCAGAACAAGGGCGCTTTACGGCGACTACATGCCACGTGAAATCAGCGACAGCATCACCTTGCTGCTCAGTACCTTTGACGAAATTGAATTCAGGCACGAGACCCGCCAGACAGCAATAGCCCTAGTCGAAAAGGCAATCCACCTCTTGAAGCAATCTTTGATTCGGGTCCAGCAAAGCATCGAATTGTAGCCTACAGAGAGAGCGCAACCTATTGGTTCCTAAGCGTTACGAGGCAACCACTCTCGACGGGACCTCACTCGCCCGCCTGCTTTTCAAACATTCAACAGGGTTTCATAACCAACCTGTGGAGAAATAGGTCAGCTTTCCTACTTCGCGAAGGGCAAAGCTACCAGAAAGGGCAGATTCGTTTTCAGACAGACATAGACAACGGCAACGACTTGGCGCTCGATCTTGACCCTTCCGACGATTGGAATTCCCGCCTGTACCCATCCGCGGTCGATTCTCTCCAATCCATGGGATTCATGCCACGACTCGCTGACGCTTGACCCGCAGTGTGGGCACCCCTTCTTCATGGATCTGAGTGATTGGAATCCGCCTAAAGACAACACGGGCTTCTTGGGTCTATTCGATGCTGGGAGAGGCGTTTCCGAAAGTGATTAACTGGGCCGTCGCATCAGGTTCGGACATCCCCCTCCAGTAGAAGCAGGTCCAGATTCTGCTGGTGCTTATAGGCGGAATTGTCGCTCTCGGAATCAATGAGCCAACGACAAGTCACGGCGAAATATCTCGCAGACCTGATGGGGTTGAACCCTGAGTTGGTGAGGAAATACGCGAGACAGCTGAGGGAGATGCTTGCATGTGAAACAACTGTTGTTGAGGAGTGAGTCTGCAGGTGGGTGACTACGACACCGCTGGAGAGGAGGACGAATACGAGTATTACCTCGTCAACGACGGGCGAGGAATCTCACGTGTGCTGAGAAGGCCCAGAGGCAGACTTCCGCAGGTCAGGTGTGTGGGATGCGATGATTGAACGGGACTCTGCCCCGGGTGGTCCACAGCATCCTCACGTGGCCGTGAGGGAGGTGGAACCTGAGATACTGCTAGCATGGGGGCGAATGTAGTTGGGAAGATCGCAAAGGAACTCTTCGAGATGTTGAAGGAGGACGTAGAGAATGGTGGGCTTGCCGTTGATCGGATTGAAAGCCCCTTGAGTTTCGTTCAGTTTTGTGACAGGTGCACGAAGCTCGCCACGATCATTATTCCTCACAAGGACGGAGAGGAGCGATACTGTGAATTCCATTGGCAAGCGAGAACCGAGCGACTTGTGCAAGAGGTTGCTGCGGTAAAGGCGAGTAGATGAAAGAAGCGAGCCAGTTGGAAGAAGAGATCGAATCCTGGAAGAGATTTCCGTGAGTCCTTCGGAAGGAGGACAAGGAACTGTGAGAGGACATGGTTCGGATGGTTCCGAGAAGGGAGGTAACGGGGGGTTACTTCGTTCTCACCGTTCGCGTTATTTCAAGGGGTGCTTCCAATGCCGGGCCTTGGACCTTCCCCGCAAGACGCTCGTCTAACTCGGCGACGCAGTGTCTTCTACTGAAATACGAATGACCAAAGACGATTCATTTCGTGAATTCGCTAACTGATTTATAATGTCGAATCTCAGGAAATCGGGTGCAGATCGGATTGCGACAGATGCACTCTTCCATGGTCAATCCTCGGATGACGGCCCTCCTGCATTCTTTTCCTGAAGAACAGGGAGTTGTGGTACCAAAAGAGGACTGTATCCACTTGCTCATAATGGGAGATGTTGAAGCCTCGATCAAACTACTGCCAGACGATTCGATCGATCTTATCGTGACGGATCCACCATACAACAGGGGATTGAACTACGGGGTGGCTACAGACCGACGCAAGCCCACCGAGTATTTTGCCTGGTGTGAAAGATGGTTGGAGGAATGTGCCAGAGTTCTGAGCAAGAAGGGATCCATGTACCTGATCAGCTATCCTGAGATAAACGCACGACTATTGCCATACATTCAAGACGAGCTTGAGCTCAAGTTCAGACGATGGATCACGTGGCATTATCCAACAAATATCGGTCACTCAAAGAAGAACTTTACACGCAGTCAGCGATCAATCCTTTTCATTACAAAGGGCAATGACTACGTCTTTCACAGGAGAAGACTGATCCAGCATTACAAAAACCCGACCGTGTCGAAAGTCAAGAAGAGGATGAAGGTTGGGCTTCGAGGGCGAGTGGCATACGACCTGTTGCACACGCTCGATTTGATCGAGCTGAATGACGGTCTCGATGTCGAAGGCATGGTCGATGTTCTGAGTTTCAACCTTCTGAAGAATGTTTCACATGACCGGTTCAATGAAGAGCACCCATGTCAGTTGCCTCTTACGCTACTACGGTTGTTAATAGGAACCAGCAGCAGTAAGAATGATGTGGTGCTGGATCCTTTCGCCGGTACGTTCACAGTCGCCAAAGTTGCGAATGAATTAGGGCGAAATTCTGTAGGGATCGAGGTCAATCCCACATACGTAGAGCTTGGCAAGAGGCGGCTGGCATGAAATACACCATAACAGATATTCTCAATTTGTTCGGACATTCTGGCATTCAGTCAATTCATATCGAAGGCATCCGGTTTGACTTGTTAGAAAAGACTCAGCTAGTCAAAATGGGAAAACGGAGGAAGAGAGAGGGTACACAAGGCGAATTGGATTTGATGGCTTACTCGGAGAGAGTTGTATGGCTGATCGAGTGGACCACACAAAAGTGGGGAGTCAGAGAGAACGACTCTTTACCCAGGGATTTCGATGCTTTCGTCCAGAATTTCGAGAGACTCGATCAGAACCGAGTACTACTCAAGAACCTAATTGACAAAGTTGAGAAGAAATTCGGTCGAAACCTCGGAATTGATGCCACGAAATGTCTCTTGGTTGGGATCTATGTTGACCCATACATTTCCAGTGTGCCATGCAAAACGCTCGAAGGGAGGATTCCACGCCAACAGAAATCGATCTTTGTCTGGGATTCAGACAAGTTTGAATATTTCAAGGCGATCAGCGGGACCATTAGGAAGTACGCCAGATTCGAACTGTTCGACTATTTTGGTCTCAAGCCTCCTGAAGTCTTACCGCCTATTGAGGCAGAGACCAGAAGGGCAACTGTTCCATTCGAATCAATCAAGATCGATTCCGGTGTATTCGGGCATACCACATTCACATTCAAGATAAGTCCACGCTCACTCCTAGAACGCAGTTATGTCCTGAGAAACGAAGGATGGAGAAGCGATAGCTTTCAAAGAATGGTTAGTCCTGGGAAACTCGCCAGCATAAGGAACTATCTCATTCAGACAGGAAACGTGTCGTTTGCCAACAACATCGTAATCAGCCCCTCACCACAGACAGATCCCGATGAGATATTCAGAGAACCCGAGGTCACTGCCCACAGGCAGAACCCGGCTGTTGTTCCAATCAATCTTCCTTACATGTTTGGGAGTTTCTGCATTCTCGACGGTCAGCATAGATTAATGGCATTCACCCAGGACTTCTACGGTCTGACTGATTCGCGTGAAAAATCCAATGACCAGAAAATAGGTTCAATGGCGGAAACCTCAGAAATAATCGCTACGTTGGTATTGTTCCGTGGTGATCAGAAGAGTATCCTGAAGGAACAAGCCAGGTTGTTTAGAGACATCAATTCTAACCAGACGCGCGTCAAATCAGACTTCCTTTACAACTTACAGGAGATAATCGAACCGCTTGATCCTGAGGCCATTGGCAATAAGACGATTCGATATTTGAATGACCTTGATGATGGAGCCTTTCATGATAGAATCGAGATCAAGTCTTTGCCAGCATACAAAGGCAGGATCAAGAGATCGTCGATTGTCCGTTGGGGCTTGGCTGAGCTGGTAGATCCCAAAGGAAAATACTTTGCAAAAGTATTTGGACGGCCCGTAACCGAAAATAATTTGGCAGATTACGTCCAATTCTGTGGCGATAAGTTGGACGATTATTTCAAGGCGGTAAGGGAAGTATTCACTCAGAGTGTCGGTAAGGACATTTGGGGGCATTGGAGGAGGACAGGGTACATGTACCTCTCATCATCAGGTATAGTGGGGTTCCTTCGTCTGTATCGTCACTTCGTCGTTAGCAAACTGATCGACATGCAAGAGAAGATGACGAATAGGCTCCGGTACGTAGATGTTTCATTCAAGAAGGACGAGTACCTGTACACCTCCAGTCAGTGGGCGAGACTAGAAGCCGCGATGTATCGACCGATATCTCTGAAACATCCTGACTTTGGAGATAAAGCCTTGCTGAAACCTGGCCTGCTGGAGGAAGCGGAAGCGAAATCTAAGCAAGCGAAGGTTGTGTCCAAGGAAATCAAACAACACGTCACTAGTCCGACCATCATAGCGACCCGATCTACTCGTGCAAAATCTCGCCGCGCATAAAGGTCATTACTCATCTGCCTACACAAAACTAAGGTCTGGCCTCCGCACTAAACCGCACTAATCAGGCAGACCTGTTCGCTGAAGAAAGGACTTCGCGCTCTCACATACCGAGTGTGCCTGCTTGACCAATTCCGGCTTCGATGTCTTCAGGCGTACCTCGTCCCTCCAGAGCAACGTCTGGTGGGCCGCATTGTTCCTTTACTCGAAAAGCGAGTTGAGTCGCTTCGATTCGTTACCTATGAGTATCTTCAGAGTTTTGCATTTCTTGATGAGGTCGCGTGGTTGACCGTTGCTGATCAACGCTGCTATGGCTGCCCATCTACTCCCTTCGCTGACTTAGATAGTGGTCTGCTAGAAGGGATCCTAATCTTAATTGCACGTAGTTACTTGCAACGATAACGGCGGCCCCAAGGATGCCGTTTTTCAGGTTCAGATCAATAACCTTGATTGCGCGATCAGTGGTCCGACTCCTTTCAGTTACCACAAACCGAGGGAGTAGATCTCATAATTTAACCTTACAAACCTAGTTCTGAACATATGAATGATTTCAAACGAGAATAACCAAGTTGCAAGAGCCGACCTGCTCTGTCTTGCCGGGCAAGACATTTCACAACTTGAGGAGGCTGAGCTTTGGGGATCGTTCCCCTTTGAATTTGATTAGATCTTCAATAGCAATCTTCACATGCTCTTGTGCAACCTTGTCGATCTTCATTTCTCTGTCGAAGAGTATTTTGAAGAGGTCCAACATTACCGCGATCAAGACTCCGTCTATGAGTCGCACGGACGAATTAGTTTGCTGTGGATAGCGACGCCCTGTATCCTGCAATTGATTGATGAATTCAGTGGTGCTGATTTTGAAGAGGTTATGAACAAGTGGGACAAATTGAGGTTTCGCTCTCGGGATCAGCCCAATTCCCTTCCACTCTTCGTACAACAACGCAAAGAGATAGGGCACCATGTATCGATAAACATCTGCATCCTGGGCGTTTGGCGGAATTTTGCCAAGTGTCTTCCTCCACGCAGTCATTTCGGCGGTCGCTGCCTCTGTAGCTGCTTGGACGTCTTCGTAGTCTTTGGTTAACATATAGTAGACCTTCTTGTGGCTCTTCGCATTCCTTTGAATGGTACCATGTTTGCCCAACCATTTCAGCGCGTAATAGAAATCGGTCTTACTGGTGAAGAAACGATCCTTGCTCTTCTTCCAGAGTTCATCAGCACGAATCGAGCCCCAACCTTCGGATTGCCAGGCACCAGCCATTTCTGATGCTTTCGCCTCGGTCCTAGACGTTTCGAAAGAACTCATACCCATCCATGAGTATTGGTTCTAGTACTTATTTATTCTATTTGCCATGAATCAATTCCCGAATTTGTATGAGCAGAGAAACGATTCTTGAAGTCGCGCGGCGGTACAGTGCCCAAGGGCTGAACGTCATTCCCCTTCAATCCAAGTCGAAACAACCAGCCGTTGACTGGAAGGTGTACCAGACCTCAAGGTTCGCTGACTTCGATAGGTTCTCGGAGGCATCCAACATTGGCGTTGTTTGTGGAGCCATCTCGAACAACCTTGTTGTGTTGGACTTTGAGGATATGGAGACATTTGAGAAGTGGTTCCCAGACGAAGATAAACGCGATAAGCTCCTCAGGGAGACGCTAGTAGTTAGGTCTGGGTCTGGCAGGGGCATACATGTCTATCTCTTCAACGACTCTGCCGTCAAGACGAGGAGGGGGCACGAGGAAGGAATCATCGATATGGACGTGCAAGGCGAGGGAACAATCGTTGTAATGCCCCCTTCAATTCATCCAAGCGGTGGACAGTATGAAATCATTAGCGAGACGACTAACATCATGAGCGTCCGAGGGCTGGAAGCCACCGTCATGGAGCGCTTCGCTGAGTTCGGGTTAAGAAAGTCTGGCATAACAGTTCCACAAGCCATCAAAGGAGTCAAGGAGGGTAGTCGACATACCGCCGCCCTTAAGATAGCCAACTTCTTGATTCATGTCAGCAAACTGGACAGCACCTCGACTCTCTCCATGCTCAAGGTATGGGCTGAGAAGTGCGACCCGCCATACACAGACCTGCGCGACCTAGAGCGCGTCGTTGAGGACGCAGTCAACTACTCACCGGGTGGCCAAACCCCTCTGGAACCCATACCAGACATCGTTAGAAAGGAAGCTGAGAGGATACTCGAGGCTCCTAGTCCTCTGCTTGAGCTGAGAAGGGTGCTGGACCACGTCATAGTCCGGGAAATCCGAAACAAGCTCTATGTCTTCATAGTGTTGCTTTCGGGGCTCCGCAATGACGCCGGGGAAAAGCAAATCGTGGTTCTGAAGGGGGAACCAGGGGGTGGAAAGTCCCATCTTGCAAATGTATTGACAGGACCTTTCAAGACCAAGAAGATTGCCCGCTTCTCTGAGCACGGTTTAGACTACAGCAATCTGTCGAACTTCAACATCCTGTACATTCAGGAAATGCTGGGGCTGGAGAATGACCAGAAGATGGGAATCTCGACTGTGAGGTTCCTCTCGGGCGACGACCAGGGGTACACGATCGAGGTAGCCGCCAAGGACCCGGAAACTGGACAGATGGGAACGGTACAGCGCACCATACCATCAATGAGCATGATCACTACAAGCACTGTGGTCCATCTGGAGCGTCAGTTCGAGCGGCGAACCCACATCATCAATGTAGACGAGAGTGCTGACACAACCAGAGAGGTCATCCATTACAAGGCACAGCGTGAAAGTGAGAAACTTCAGGTCCTGACTGGCGAGAAGAAACCCCTCAGGACGGACCTACTCCTGCGAGCCTTGATAGAACTGTTGCAGGACTCCGACATCATAGTCACCACGGCTGAGACGCTTGGGGAGATTCTCGATACAAAGGTTCTACGGGCGAGGGGAGACTACGACAAAGTCTTAGTACTCACCAAGCTCATTGCACTGCTGCACTACAGGCAACGCCCCTACGCCTTGGTCGGGGGCCGCAGAGTCATATTCACCCTCCCCCAGGATGCTTACTACGCCCTCCAGATAGGACGGGACCCCATTCTCAGCATGGCAACGGGACTGGAGAAGAGGCTGAGAGATGTGCTCCCCGAGTTGGAGAAGCTCCGTTCCTTCGAGACTATCTTCCGAACGCGTTCAACAACAGAGAATGTCTCGGGCTTTACTGCAAGTGACTTGGCAGAACACATAGGAGTTGGCGACAAGCGGGCTCTACAATTACTCCATGCCTTCGAGGAGCAAGGGATTGTCAATGTGTCGTCCACCCATGGACGCACATACATCTGGAAGGTAAGAATTTCTCCCGAGGAAATGGAATTGAAGCTCAAAGCAAAGGAAATCTTCGATGTTTCCCCTGAATTACGCGCTAAACTCGAAAACGAGGCGAGAAACTACTTTGCTCAGAACAAGCAACTTGCAGTTCCCGCAGGGGCACTTCGCATCATTCCCGAGGATTGGTTCGATAGACCAACGGGCACCCTAACTGACTACACCGTAGAGGCCCGGGACTGGTCAGTATTTCGGAATCCCATAGCCAAATACGAACTCTGGGACTTCGATTCTACGCCAGAGGCGGAAGACCGTCTGAAAGATATTGTCACGGGGTCCTGGAAGGCCGAAGCGCTCAAGGGATACGAAGAAGCTCGAGACCGGCTCAGGAAAGAATTCATAGGTAATGGGCCACGGAGCGAGGACGGGCTGTGGCACTCCGTCAAGCAGTTGGATTGGACCTACAGCAAAATCAAGAATCTCCAAGCAAAGAGTGGGCGTGGTCAAGACGATACCTCAGAAGACAAGTTCATGCTGGGCTTGACCCTCTTTCTCGTCGATATGGCACTCAGGGAGCTCGATCCATACAGTTGGCCTCCGACCCTGAACATGGTTACCACCTCACACACGAGACTTCGGAAAGCCCTCGCTTATCTGCGAGGTGCGTTCCAACTCTTCGACGCCAATTACCTTTCTGTTTCACTAGAAGTGGAAGCCATACCGAACAAGGAGTACAACATGCGGACGCCCACCATATGGAAAGAGTTGCGTGATGCTGTTGTTGGGATCGGCGCATACCTGAGGAGAGAAGATCAGATTCCTTGAAGAATCAATCCCATCAAACTTCCGTTCCGCCCGCCCCTGCTTTCCCAAAGTCTTCGGGGCGTTTTAAACCCGAGAGGGCTGCTGAAAAGAGAATGGTGGAACTTCACAACTCTGCAGCAGTTTTGTGAGGTCTCTGATTGCCTCATAATGGACTTCGCTGTTTGCCGCTGGCTTGTTCGACAGCCTCTATAATGATGTGCTCACAGCTGTTGAAGAATGGCAACCGTGACATCACCAAAGAGAACTGGGATACAGCGATGAATTGGCGACGTATCTAAGGAAGGTGCTTCGGGGAAGACCAAGTCCCTTCTCCTTTGCCCCTCATTCATCTTCGCCTAACCGGTCCAAGACCCATCCTATGGCCTTCCCGACGTCTTTCAGCTTCTTCCACTCGAACTCCTCCCGCTTTCGCAACTCCTGACTCACGGAAGCTGACTGTGTCGCTTTCATCTCCCTCCGCATTGTCCTCAGGAGGTTAAGGGCTGCCTTGGAGGTTTCCCTGTCTTTCTACTCCCTCCACAGACCCCATATGGCGATGGCAAGGGCTGCAGCTCCGAGGGCAATCGGAAGCCAGACTAATGGATCACTAAGATCAGACAGCTGAGCTCACCTTCAATCGGGCGAGAAGCCCCTCCGCAGGCTCGTCGTTCGGGTCCTGAGGAACGAGTTCGCCGTGGAAGGCTTGGACGAGGATTGACTCCATGAGCGATTCTAACTTATTTGAAGTATCTCTGGTTTGAGCCTCAACGAGGTCAGCTGTTGCGAGACCTTCAGAGATTCTCCGTATGATTCGCTCTTGTTCGGCGATTGGAGGTATCGGGATAGCCAGGGGATTGAGAATCCTGAGATTGATATTCTTCTGCGCCGTTGCAGGGGCGAATCTCTCAAGATCAGACCGCCTCGTACGTATGTAGAATTCAACGTATTCGGGGAGGATGGGTTCGACGCAAGTAATGCCCACCACACTGTCAGGAGCGCAGCCATCAAATTCCAAGATAGCGGAATCGCCGATGTTTGCGGCGATGGCGACCATAATTGTCCCGCGCTTGAACATCTTGCTAATCGCTAACCCACTGTCGTTCAGAGTCTGCTTGAAGCTTCGTATCCTGCCGCTAGAGTTCGAAATGTCACCTGTCTGGATGAAAGGATGTTTTCCGCCGTAGAACCTTTTGTCGTTTCTAGGTCTAAATGAAAACTTGCCCCTCTCGACAAACGCAATCTGCTGTAAGCTCGCTAACGACCACTCTCGGGGGTAGACCGGTAGCGAAGTCGTGTCTGGCCCAACTGGTTCACTGTAGTTGCGACTACCTCTGACTCCAAGTTGATCCTCCCACTTCTTTCTCCGGGCCAGTTTGACCCTCTCGAGGAGTTCGACTGCTGATCCATTCCCCGAGTCGCGCTCCGTCAGCTCCCCTCGGAACGCCTTCGCCAAGACAGACCGGCGGAACTGTTGCATCAAAGACGGAACTTTGTTGAGAGCCTGCCTTGCGGCTTCCAGATGATTGAAGAGTTCTTCGATTTTGAACACGATTCGAACTTGTTCTTTAGTCGGAGGTATTCGTAACCTGAGGGAAAGTAGGTCGTTCATTGGAAGCCTCGGGAGTTGTATGCCCCGCACATGCTCTCGGGCGTACTCGACGACAGCTTGGGTTCTCAGATAGTAAGCAATGTATTCTCGTGAGATTCCATCGGATGGGCGCAACGGGACCAAATCCGTCGCGCTGATCCCATTGAAACTTGGCAAGTGAACCTTATTGAGATATGGTCGGAGTTTGCTGTAGAGCAAGTCTTTGGGGGTGAACCTGTACTTAGCACTCCGTATGTCGCGTCCAATTGTAGGTCTGAAATTTACGAGCCGCCCAGAACCAGACGCGACATTTTCAATTGAGAGATAATTGAAATAAGTATTCGGTTGTTCAGCCGGCGTCACTTGCTGGCGCACTGGGGTGACGACGTCTCCAAGCTCAGCCCGTGCCCAGCCAGCAGGTATCGTTTCATTTCTCATTCTCGGAACCCTTCCCATTGCTCAGCTTCAATGATAGTTCGGTCAGCGAGTCGACTGCGGTCTCAAGGTGGGTTAGCGCTTCTGCTACAAGTTCGGAGGGCTCGGCAGCCTCTTCAACGTCGCCCTCTGACGCTTCTTTCAGCCAAGCGATATCGAGGTTGTAATCGCGTTCTCTAACTTGTTCAATCGAACGCCTCTGGAAGCGTTCAGATTCCTTGCGCGGCTTGGCAACGTAAGAGGCTATGAAATCTTTGAAGTGGTCTACGGTCAATGGATGTCTTATGGTTACTTTCTCCCAGTTCGTCCTCATGTCGTAGATCCATGTCTCTTTAGTTGGAAGACCCCTTCTGAAGAAAAGAATGTTCGCTTTGACACCGGACGAATAAGGAGTGAATGTCCCAACCGGCAGGCGGAGTATGGTGTGGAGTTCGCAATCTGTAGTAAGTAGCTTGACCACCTTGTTAGCATTCTCGGAGAAGAGGACGTTGTCAGGGAGAACAATTGCGGCCCTCCCGCCTGGCTTCAAGATGTTCATCACGTGCTGGAGGAAGTTGAGTTGCTTGTTGGCGGTCCTTACAGTGAAGTCGGCCCGGTCCGGCGCCTCTCCTGCCCCCTTCGATCCGAATGGGGGATTTGTCAAAACTACGTCGTATCGCTTGGAGGTATGGGGTCCCTCGCCCAAGCTGTCGCCGTAGTAGACTTCGGCGCGGATTTCGTGGAGGAAGAGGTTCATCAGCCCCAGCCTGCGTGTATCCTGGACAAGCTCGCCGCCCGAAAAGGTCCTGTTCTGCAGCCTTTCCCTGTCCTCCCTTGAGAGGAGGGCACCTTCGTTAGTCTCCTGCATCATCCATTCGTAGGCTCCGATTAGGAAGCCTGCGGTTCCGAGGGCAGGATCGTGGATTGTGAAGTCCTTCTTCTCTCGGATGTCGGGTTTGATACAGCGGACGACGGCTCTGATGGCGGCTCTCGGAGTAAAGTATTGCCCGGCCCCCTTTTGCTCAGCTGCATACTTCTGGAGGAGGCCTTCGTAGGCATCGGCCTTGACGTCGACATCAAGTGCCGACCACTGAGTTTCATCGATCATGCCAATCAGCTTCTTCAGGTTGACCGGCTCCCGGAATCTTGAGAGTGATCCAGCGAAGATGTCACCGAGGACACCATCCTGTACCGAGAGCGTCTTCAGCACATTCGCGTAGGAGTCGAGAAGGTCTGTTCCCGACTTTCGTCTAAGGGTGGCCCAGTCGCACTCCTCAGGGAGTTTGATTTCCTTCTCTTCCGCAATCTTGAGGAAGAGCAGGTATGTGAGCTGTTCGATGTAATCTCCATACCCTATCCCGTCGTGTCTCAGGGTGTTGCAGAATCCCCATAGCTTGTTGACGACTTCACTCAGGTCAGCATCGCCTCATCGACCTGCTGAATAATCTGGACCAAACGGCCCCCGAAGACTTCGTCGGCCCTCTCCAGGCCTCCGTGTCGCGAGAAAGGTATGCCCTGGAAGTCGGGCTCATCCACCACGATGTTCTTGATTAGATGGTCACGAATCAGTTTCAGCCATTTCTCCTGTTCCGCGTTGAAGGTCTTCCCCACCCGCACTTTCGCAATCGCCCTGTCGACCCTTTCTGTGGCAGCCATGAGAGGTTCGCCCTTTGCCGCGTGTCTTATGATCGAAATGATGTCGGCCAGCTCGTTCTGATAGGCCCTGCGGAGGTTCTCCTCAGTGAAGCGTTCAGGACGAGAAGCGAGTTTCTTCCTGAGCTCTGTGAGCTCGGCCGTGTGAAAATCGGAAGGCCTCCCAAGTAGGATTGAAAGGGCCTGAATATGGTCAGGGTTCTCCTTCACAAACCGCTCGAAGGCTTGAAGGTAGTCTTGAGGCTTCAGTTCCTTCCCGTCGATGGTACGGAATACATACTGGGAAGTGACATAGTCTTCCGCACCCTCTGATATGATGAAGTCAACCTTTGCCCGTGGATAGTTCTCTGCAAGGTCCTGGAAGGCCTTGTTCCTGAGGACATCAATCGTTGCTGGCCAGTCAGTTTCGAGTCGGTCCGGCAGGGAATCTGCGAACCCTGCGAGGTCCCCTCCTGGGATGAATCGAGCGAACGACTCCCTGCCTTCGGCTGAAACGCTCTTCTCTATCCTCTGGAGTCTGCGGACGAGGACTCGTACGTTGTAGTCCCTATCCCTGTTACCATAGATCGAATCAAGAACTTCACGTATGCCCCGGTAAGGCTTGGTCGGGGGGTCAGCTGTGAAGTCCGTGGCTTTGCGGAAGTACTCGAGAAGCGTCCCGCCGAAGCAGTCGAAAACCGTGAAATGGTCTTTGTTGATCTCGTCACACTTCCTCGTTCCTCTCCCCATCATTTGAGTGAATAGGATTCGGGATTTCACGGGGCGCAAGAAGACAAGATTCTCAATTCTTGGGACGTCCACCCCCGTCGTGAGCATGTCCACGGTGACGACGATTGAGGGTTCGGGCCGGTTCCTGAATTCCCGAATCTTCTGCAGGGGGCGGTCCACCGTCGGGCTCCCCGTTATCTTCTCGACGAATGTGTCCCCTCTTCCGAATTCATCCCTGAGCCGGTTTACGACCTGATCGGCATGAGAGGTGAACGGTAGGTCGTTGACAGCGAACACGAGAGTCTTGGGGAAGTGCCCGAGCTCCTTCTCCTGCTCGAGAGCATATTTTGCGAACTCCTTCACTATCTTGCGGTTCCTATCAACGGCCGTTACCTTTCTTTCAATCTCTGTGGTGTCGAACTCCCGTTCGTCTTCCAGCGCGTCGTAGGTCGCTGATCCTGTAGCTGGATCGACTAGCTTGACTAATTCTCCCTGTTTCAGGAATAGACCCTTCATCGTTATGTCCGATTCGATGTCGACTGCATCATAGTCGACGAGGTGGTTCTCCCTCACGGCCTGGTCCACGTCATACCTGTAGACTATGTCCTTGAAGTATGAAGTCGTATGGGCTGCCGGAGTAGCAGTCAGTCCAACCTTGACGGCGTCAAAGTGGTCGAGAACTTGACGCCACTTCCCCTCTTCCGTAGACGTGTATCCCCTGTGACACTCGTCAGCGACCAAGAAGTCAAACGCGTGGATTGGTATCGGCAAGGCATCAATGTCAGGTTCCTCATCGATCTCGCCAGATGTCTCCTCGAAGATGCTTTCCTTCCCATAGAGGTACATCCTCATCCGCTGAATCGTACAGATGTAGACGAATGTCTTCGAAGCGTCAGGATTGAGAAGATACTCCTCAGGGAGGGTGGTGGAGTTGAACTTTGAGAGTTCGGAAACGTCTTCCCGTCTGAAGCTTTGGCTGTAGACTTCGTACTCTTTAGCAAACTTCAGACCCGGTTGGACCTCGAAAGAGGCGAAGGCCCCCACCGCCTGGGCCGCCAGGGCCCTCCGGTCTACGAGGAAGAGGACCCTCCGTGCGGCTCCCGATTTCAGGAGTCTATGAATCAAGGAGACTGCAACGATTGTCTTCCCAGTCCCGGTCGCCATTGCCACAAGCATCCTATCTTTACCCGAGATTAGAGCGCGTTCAACCGCTGACACCGCCTCCCTCTGGAAGTCCCATAGGATCGCGTGATTGTTCGGATTGACTTTGAGCCACTCCTTCCAGGAGTCGAGGTCCCGCGAGAAGAGCTCTTCGAGGCCTTGGGGCGTCCAGAATTTCGAGATTATTCTCGACCGACTGCCCTCTTCCCTTAAGTCTTGGAACCAAATGCTTCTCCCGTTAGTCGAGAAAACGAAAGGAAGATGGTATTCGCCAATTACAAATGACCCGTTGTTGTAACCTTTCGCATACCTTCTTGCTTGAGACAAGACATTCTGAGGGTCGAGCCCCTCTCGTTTGGCTTCCACTGCGCCCAGAGCAACGCCATTAACGAATAGAACGTAATCGGCAGGCCCTTTGCTTGTCTCGTACTCCCTCACCGCAGTCGTGTCATAATCGGCATTCGCCCTGAAGTCTTCGACTGGCCACCCAGCCTCAGTCAGTGCCTTATCGATTAGTTGCTGGCGAGTGGTACTTTCGCTTTTGCTTCCCCGCATATCACTCGAGTATCTTCAAGAGGATTCTTCTTAAGTTAGATGCAAATGCCGTGAACCAAAGACCGGCAGAAGCTAACCTACGACCAGCCGTTCCTGAAGAGCGCGTAGCATCCGTTGGCCCTCTTCGCTGTCAAACGGGACGAACTCCGGTAGCCTTCCGAAGACAATGAATCTGAATTCGCGCAGTCTGAAATCGATAGTCCAAACCTTCCCTTCGTGATCGAAAGTTGGGAGGCGTCTTGGAGAATCCAATTCATTTCACCTCAAGTTCGACCTGAGCTACCCCGTATGGGGCTGATGTGTTCGCTTGGGCGAGAATTCTGCCATTGAAGTCCAAGACTTGCAACGAGAGAAGTGAAGAAGATGGATCAAGCTTCTGTGCGTTCGCTGAGACTATCCAAGCGTAGGAACCCGTAGGTCTGATAAGAGTGACCGACCGGGTTCCATTGCCGTTCCAGCTTACAATCGAGCCGGAGGAGCCAATGCCGCCATACGCCCCTTGCCATGTGCCAGGATAGACTACGACGATCTGAACGTTTGTTGGGGGCGAGGCCGATGGCTGTTGAAAGGCCAGTGCAGCCAAAACAGCAATGGCAAGGATCACGATCATGGCCAAAGTCAGAGGCGTGCGACTCTGCCCCTTGGGAGTCTCTGACTGTGATTCGACTGCGAATTGTGACCTCAGCGGCAGGCGCCTCCGCGCTTGTGACACCAAATTGGTGCTCGGAAACGGATTACTTGCGTACTTAAGGCTGTAGCACCAAATTTGGCTTACAAGGGTCTCGGCAGATTCGTAAACAGGCCTACGACGACCGGAGGAAAGAGATACGACAAGTTCTTCGTTTACGTGCCTACAGAGGTTGCCAAGGACTCGGCTTTTCCGTTCGAGGCAGGGGACGTGGTCGAAGTCGGGATAGACCCGAGGAAGAAGCAATTGTCGATCAGCCTCTCTCGACGCCATCAGGGATGAGGAACCTCTCGAAGGTAGACAATTCCTCGATATACCTGAGTCCGGATGGTCGGGTCAGCTGCAGACGCAAACTTTGCTTTGACCTGTTCGATTACTTTCTTCCGCTTGTCGCCCGCCTCTACTCCATGTTTCTGTAGTGCCTGAAGCACCTGGTCTGCCATCCCATTGGTTTTGAAGGACAGCTTTGCGACTTCGCCCATTTCGAGCGACCCGATATCCGTCGGAAAGATGGAGAGAGCCCTTCGGCCCTTCACTTCGCGTTTCTTCTTAGGTTTCGAACTCCTTTCGGCATCATTGTTGTCTACCATAGGCGTTAACGACTCAGATACGTCTATTTGACCGGTAAAGGTCTTGATTCTTGCCCTCTTAGGTCGAAAGAGGAAGATACTGACCGTTTATCTAACACGCAAGGATCGTGTAGGGCATGCAACGACTGACATTTCCGGGAAATCCCACCCCCAAAACATGGGTGGGACGTTCAAATCCCACCGGGCCCGTCCTTCAGGATACGACCGGGCGCGAAATTGCTTCCGGAATTCTGCAACAGGCGAGAACCATCATGACAAGCAAGGGAACCCTTTAATGAGTTCCAATCTTACAGGGTGTGATGGCGAAAGCGAAAGTCAAGAAATTCGGCGCGCCGGATGAGCTGCGGAAATTCGACAAAGGCAAATTGCAACTAATCAACTTTCGCGGAGCCAGCATTGGAAGGGCGGTGCTTGAACCAGGGTGGAAATGGTC